>DAMAFT010000134.1:0-9164 GCA_031995805.1 Massilia sp. | reverse complement strand
CAACGCCGCTCCCGCACGGAGCGGCGTTGTGCCGTCCACGCCTTGCAACTATTTGTCATCGCCATCATCTTGCAAAAAATGACTTGAAATCCGCTGCCGGGCCACGATTGTGGAAGGAAGCCCGGCCGCCGGATGCGCTTGCCGCGCAGCAGCGGCCACTCTCCAACCGTCAAGAAGGAGCAAGTCATGGCAGTGCAATTACGCAAGCTCGACGAACAGGTCGTCGTCATCACCGGCGCCACCAGCGGCATCGGCCTGACGACGGCGCGCATGGCCGCCGACGGCGGCGCGAAACTGGTGCTGGCCGCGCGCAGCGCCGACGCGCTGGACCAGCTGGCCAGCGAACTGCGCCGCAAGGGGACGCAGGTCGCGACGGTCGCCGCCGACGTCGGCAACCCGGCCGACGTCGAGCGCATCGGCCAGGCCGCGATGCAGCGCTTCGGGCGCATCGACACCTGGATCAACAATGCCGGCGTCTCTATCTTCGGCCGCAACGAAGACATTCCCCTGGAAGACATGCAGCGCCTGTTCCAGACCAACTACTGGGGCGTCGTGCACGGCTCGCTGGAAGCCGTCCGCCACATGAAGACGCGCGGCGGCGGCGCCATCATCAACCTGGGCAGCGAACTCTCCGACCACTCGATCCCCCTGCAGGGCATCTATGCCGCCTCGAAGCATGCCGTGAAGGCGTTCACCGACTCGCTGCGCATGGAGCTGGAAAAGGACAAGGCGCCGATCTCGGTCACGCTGGTCAAGCCGGCCGGCATCGAGACCATGTTCGTGCCGCACGCGCGCAACTACATGGACAAGGAACCCGCGCTGCCGGCGCCGGTCTACGCGCCGGAGCTGGCGGCGAAATCCATCCTGTACGCGGCCCAGCAGCCCAAGCGCGACGTGTTCGTGGGCGGCGCGGCGAAGGCGCTGTCGGCGACCGGCTTCGCCGCCCCGGGCCTGCTCGAGCGCTACCTGCGCGCCACCATGTTCCGGCAGCAGAAGGCGAAGTCGGCGAGCGCGCCGAACCGCGAGGACGCGCTGTACGAACCATCCGCGCGCCTCGAACTGCGCCAGCGCCAGGACAACGGCAAGCCGGTCGTGGAGAGCTGCGCCTACACGGCGGCCTCGCTGCGCGCGAACAAGGTAGTGCCGCTGCTGGTGGGCGGCGCGGCCCTGCTCGGCGCCTGGAAGCTGGCGCGCCGCCCCGCCCTGCGCAACGCCTGAGCGCCCGCGCTTCCATCGACATCCACGTACCGACAACAGGAAGGAGGAGCCATGTCTCCCGCACTCAAGAAACTCGAAGAACAAGTGATCGTCGTGACCGGCGCCACCAGCGGCATCGGCCTGGCCACGGCGCGCAAGGCGGCGGAAGCCGGCGCCAGGCTGGTACTGGTGGCGCGCGACGCCGACGCGCTCGACACGCTGGCCCACGAGATGCGCCAGCGCGGCGCCGAAGCGATCACGGTGGCGGCCGACGTCGGCGACCCGGCCGACGTCGCGCGCATCGGCCGCGAGGCGCTGCAGCGCTACGGGCGCGTCGATACCTGGGTCAACAATGCCGGCGCCAGCGTCTACGGCTGCAACGAGCAGGTCGCGCTGGAAGACATGCAGCGCGTGATGCAGACCAATCTGTGGGGCTGCGTCAACGGCTCGCTGGAAGCCGTCAAGCTGATGAAGGCGCATGGCGGCGGCGCCATCGTCAACCTGGGCAGCGAAGTGTCGGACCGCTCGATCCCGCTGCAAGGCACGTATGCGGCGTCCAAGCACGCCATCAAGGCCTTCACCGAATCGCTGCGCATGGAGCTGGACAAGGACAAGGCGCCGGTCTCGGTCACGCTGGTCAAGCCGTCCGCCATCGCCACGCCGTTCGCCGAGCACGCCAAGAATTACATGGAGCAGGAACCGGCGCTGCCGCCGCCGAACTATGCGCCGGAACTGGTGGCCGACGCGATCCTGCGCGCCGCCGTCAAGCCCGCACGCGAGCTGTTCGTCGGCGGCCACGCCAAGGCGGCGTCGGTGCTGGGCGGCCTGATGCCGCGCGCGATGGACCGCTTCATGCGCGGCACGATGTTCGACCAGCAGCAGTCCGGCAAGCCGAGCCGGGCCGGCCGCAGCGACGCGCTGCACGTGCCGGACAGCGGCAACGCGCTACGGGCCCGCAACCGCTCGGCCGCGCCGGTGAGCGAGCGCAGTCCGTACACCACGCTGGAACTGGCTTCGGCGCCGGTCAAGACGGCGCTGGTAGGCGGGGTCTTGCTGGCGGCATGGGCGCTGGCCGGCAGGCCGGGGCTGCGCAAGGCGTGAAACGGGCGTTGCCGGCCTGCCCGCCCCGCGGCGGCAATCCGTAGGGTGCGCTCCCCGAGCGCACCATGACGCCGCCCCGCGGCGCGCTCCAACGACAACGGGCCGGACGGCGCACGCCGTCCGGCCCGTTGTCGCGTGACCCGCCGTTTAGTTGCCCGGCGCCGGGCCGCGCGGCGGCTGGCTGCCGAGGAAGTCGACGTCCTCGTCCGTCAGCGGCTGGTTCGGGATCGATTCGATGTGGTCGGTATCGATGTCGGCGCCGTCGCGCACGACCGTGTCGCGGCCCGCCGCGGCGCGCTCGCCCGTGCCGCCGTAGTCGCTGTCGCCGTCCATGTTGGCGTCGCCGATGTCGGGGCCGGCGCTGTCGTGCGCGTAGCTGGCCTCGTCGTCGGACGTGGTGCCGGTGTCCAGGTCCAGCACCTGGTCGTCGTCCAGGTTCGCGGCGAAGCCGGGGCCGCCGACGACGTCGCTGCCGGAATCGGAAATGTCGCTCGGGCCGAGCGAATCGACACCGTGGCCCTTGCCCAGGCTGCGGTCTGGTGCTTCCGGAAAGTTATCCGGATCAAGTGTGCTCGTGCCAGTCATATTGCCTCCATTTGATGCAAAAAGAATACGAAGACAGGCTACCCGCTTTCGCGTTCCGGCGGCGCATGCCTGTCCTGGGGAAATCGCCCGCCGCACCGTTCAGAATGCGTGACGCATCCCGACGTTGACGGCGGAACTACCGTTCGGCCGGACCGAATCGCCGACGAGGATGCCGGTGCCGTTGGTGTTCACGGTGTGCGAGAACGCGGCATAGAAATCGGTGCGGCGCGAGACCACGTAGCTGGCGCCGATCGCGAACTGGCGCGCATCGCGGTTGGCCAGGTCGCGGTCGTTCTTGCGGATGAACGAAGCCAGGAAGGTGGTCGAGCGCGTGATGGGCACGGCTACGCCGGCCAGCATGTCGCGGCTGTCGGTCGACGAGGTGCTGGCCACGCCGGCGCTGTAGGGGTTGTCCGGGTTGTACAGCGGCGAACTGCCCCAGCCGCGGTTGGCCGCATAGGCCGCGTAGGCCGTGCCCCAGCGCATGCGCAGGTTGGCGGCGACGATGGAATTTTTCGCGTCCATATTGCTGCCGACCAGGTTGTACAGCTGGACCTGGGCGACGTGGCGGTTCTGGTGCGCCGCGCGCAGCGAGATCGGGCCGAGGTCGTAGCCGAGCGTCATGCCCCAGGCGCGGTTGGCCATCGAGCTGCCGCCCAGCGTGTCGACGGTCCAGGATGCGTCGGTCGACACGCCGTTCATGCGGCTGCTGTAGTAGCGCACGTCGCTGTTGACGGGCGAACCGGTGGGATTGACCAGGTTGCTGGCCTGGCCGGCGGTGCCGGTGTGCAGGAGGTCGCCGACGTCGGCCTGGGTCAGGTATTCGAGGTTGTACTGGCGTCCCAGCGTGAAGCGGCCGGGGCCGTCGCCGGGACCGAATCCGCCCAGGCGGCCGTAGGTACGGCGCGGCGCCGTAGTGGCGGTCCAGTCGCCCTGGCGGCCGGCCTGCGGCGCGGCCACGCCGGTAAAGACGGCGATGTCGTGCCCGCCCGGCGGCTCGCCCTGGTAGTGCAGGCTACCGGCACGGCAGTCGGCACAGGGGGCCGTCGTGGACGCAACGGTGGTGTCGGTGGCACCGGCGCTGGAAGCCGGTTGCGCATCTTGCGCAAAGGCGAACGTCGTGCAGCCACCCAGCATGACGCTCGCAACGAAAGCCTTGTTCATGGCGAAGTCCTCTCTAGGCTTACGTTATCCTCTCGTTCGGCGGTCTGATCTGTCCAATATCGCACAAATCCCCCGTATATTTACCCCGTCCCGTTGTCGGCGCATTCCGACGTGCACTGATACAGCAACGATGTGGCATGCATTTTCCGGCTTGCGCACCGGTATTTCGGGCTTACAATGCCTCGTCGTTCCCTGTAATTTAATTACAAACCCATGGGACCGCCGCATCTGCAAGAGTTTCCACCGACACGGACAATCACGATCATGAGACAAATCGCTCGTAACTTGACTACGCTCGCACTGGCGCTCGGCGCCTGCCTGGCGACCTCCCTTCCCGCTGGCGC
Source organism: Massilia sp. (assembly GCA_031995805.1). Taxonomy (GTDB): domain Bacteria; phylum Pseudomonadota; class Gammaproteobacteria; order Burkholderiales; family Burkholderiaceae_D; genus Telluria. The sequence goes on along the minus strand of DAMAFT010000134.1, from coordinate 4,773 downwards.
GGCAGACGCGACTGTCGCGCCGATACCGCACGTGGCCTGGTCGCACAGCGCCAATATCTACGAAGTGAATATCCGCCAGTACACCAGGGAAGGCACGTTCAAGGCATTCGCGCAGCACCTGCCGCGCCTGAAGGCGATGGGCGTGGATATCCTGTGGCTGATGCCGATCCAGCCGATCGGCGAGAAGAACCGCAAGGGTTCGCTGGGCAGCTACTACGCGGTGCGCGACTACACCGGCGTCAATCCGGAATTCGGCACGCTCGACGACTTCAAGTCGCTGGTAAAGCAGGCGCATGGCCTCGGCATGCGCGTGATCATCGACTGGGTCGCCAACCACACGGCGTTCGACAATCCCTGGACCGTCCAGCACAAGGACTGGTACCTGAGGGACGAAAAGGGCCAGATCTTCCCGGTCACCTACACCGACGGCGCCGAACCCGAGTACTGGACCGACGTCACCGGCCTGGACTGGCGCAACCAGGACCTGTGGAAGGGCATGACGGACGCCATGCTGTACTGGGTGCGCGAGACCGACGTCGACGGCTTCCGCTGCGACGTCGCCGGCAAGGTGCCGACGCCGTTCTGGAACCAGGCGCGCGCCGCCCTCGACCGCGTCAAGCCGGTGTTCATGCTGGCCGAGGCCGACAAGCCGGACCTGCACGAGCACGCCTTCGACATGACCTACGGCTGGGACACCAAGGACCTGTTCAAGGACATCGCCAAGGGTAAGGCCGACGCGCGCACGCTGCGCGCTTTCCTCGAACATCCGCCCAGGGCCTTCCCGCCGGGCGCCTACCGCATGCGCTTCACCAGCAACCACGACGAGAATTCCTGGTCGGGCAGCGACACCGAACTGTACGGCTCCGCCTTCAAGGCGATGGCCGTGCTGGCCGCGACGCTGCCGGGCATGCCGCTCATCTACGGCGGCCAGGAAGCGGGCCTGGACAAGCGCCTCGCCTTCTTCGAGAAGGACCCGATCGACTGGAAGGACTACCAGTATGCCGCCTTCTATGCCGGCCTGCTCAAGCTCAAGCACGACAACCCGGCCCTGTGGAACGGCCAGTACGGCGGCGCCGTGCAGGTGCTCGATACCGGCAACGACAAGGTGTTCGCGTTCCGCCGCGCGCTGGGCGGCAACGCGGTGCAGGTGACGGTGAACGTGTCCGGCGGCGCGCAGCGCTACCAGCTGGCCGGCGGGGCGGCGGCCGAGCTGGCCGCGTGGGACTACCGGATCGAGGCGCCGGCCAGGGCCCATTGACGGCGCCGGGGCCATGGCGTCCGCCACGGGTCCCGCGACAAATGTCGCACAAATCGCTTGCCTGCCATGCGACACGTGTCGCATAATGACCGGACCGACATCACGGAGACCGCCATGGCCCATCCTGCGACGATCCCCTCCCCGACCGAACTGAGCCTGCTGAAGGCCCTGTGGAAGGACGCCCCGCTGAGCGCGCGCGCCTTGCACGAGCGTGTCGAGGCCGAGCTGGCCTGGTCGTATTCCTCCACCCGCAAGACGCTGGAACGCATGCTCGACAAGGGCATGGTGGCGCAGGACGTGGCCGGCGGCATCCAGGTCTACCGCCCGCTGCTGGAAAAGGTCGGCACGCTGGCCGCGTTCGCGCGCGATTTCAGCCAGCGCGTGATGGAAATGGAGGCGCCGCTGGCGGCGGCGATGTTCACCGGCAGCAAGCTGGTCGACGAGGGCGAGCTGGCACGCCTCGACCGCCTGTTGCAGGACTGGCCGGAGGATGCGGCATGACGCCCGACCTCCTGCTTCCCCTGGCGCGCTTCGGCGCCGCCTGCGCCGGCAGCCTCGCCTGCGCCTGCGTGCTGGCCACGCTGTTGCGCCGCGCCGCCGTGCGCTGGCAGGCGCTGGCCGCGCACCGCAGCGTATGGCTGCTGGCTCAGGGCGCCGTGCTGCTGGCCTTCGTGCTGGCCTGCGCGCCGCTGCCGCGCGCCGCCGTCGCGCCGGAAGTGGCGCTTGCGCCAGCGGCCACCGGTGCGGCTGTCGGTGCGGCCGCCGCCGCGAATGCGGGCGCCGATGCCGGCAGCGCTGCCGCCGCTCCCGCCATCGCGCACGTCGGCAACGCCGTTCCGCATGCCGCCCCGGCTCCGGCCATCGACGGCGCCCGGCTCCTGCGCTGGCTCCCCGCCGCCTGGCTGGCCGTCTACCTGGCCGGCCTGGGCTGGCACGCGGCGCGGCGCCTGCGCTCCCGGCGCCGCTGGCAGGTCCTGCTGCGCGATCGCACCTACCCGGTCGACGCCGCCGCCTGGCCGGCGCTCGGCGCCGGCCAGCGCCGCCGCATCGCCGCGGCGGGCCTGGCCGTGCGTACCACCGACCTGCCCGTCTCGCCGATGCTGCTGGGCCTCTGGCGCCCGTGCCTGCTGCTGCCCGCGCAACTGGCGCAGCTGGCCCCCGACCAGCAGCGCCTGGTCGTCGAGCACGAGCTGACGCACCACCGGCGCGCCGATCCGCTGTGGCTGGCCGTGTCCGGCACGCTCGCCCTGCTGTTCTGGTTCAACCGCCCGTGCCGGCACCTGGACGAGCGGCTGCGCGAAGCGGTGGAACTCGGCTGCGACGACGCCGTGCTGCGCGGCCGCGCCGCCGCCGAGCGCCAGGGCTATGCGGCGGCCCTCGTCGCCCAGCTGCGCCTGCAACTGCAATGGCAGGCGCACTGGAAGGACCATGCCGCCGCCCCCGCCTTCGGCAGCCTGGGCGTGGCCGAGCGCGTGCAGCGCATGCGCAGCGCGCGGCCGCCGCGCCTGGCGCGGCGCGGCCGCGTGCTGGTCGGCGTCGCCACGCTGGGCGTCGCCGCTGCCTGCGCGCTGCTGCAGCCGGCGTTTTCCACGGCCGCGGTCCCGGCGCTGCCGCCCGCACTGGCCCGGCTGGCACCGCAACCCGAAGCCTGGCGCTATCCGCTCGACCGGGTGCGCGTGACGGCGCTGTACGGCGTGCGCAGCCCGAGCGTGCCGCAGGGCCAGCACGGCGTCGACTTCGCCGCGCGGCGCGGCACGCCGGTGCATGCGGTGGCGGCCGGCACCGTCGTCGAAGCCGCGTTCAATCCCGTCTGGGGCAACTACGTGCGCATCGACCATGGCGGCGGCGCCAGTTCGCTGCTGATCCACCTGGAGCGCGCCACCGTCGCCTACGGCCAGCGCGTGGCGGCCGGCGACCGGCTCGGCACCTCCGGCGCCAGCGGCAGGGCCACCGGTCCGCACCTGCACCTCGAATACTGGCGCGACGGCCGCCGCCTCGATCCCGCCGCCATGCTCGCGAACCTGGACGCGCATGCCACCCCCACCGCCCTCGCGCGCCGCCGCGCGCAAGGCAATCCGCTACCCACCGACCTCTAGACCATGACGACTTTTCGACACGGCAGCGCCGGCGCGCTGCTGCTGGCGGCGCACGCCTGTGCGTCCGCCCAGACCGCCCCCCAACCCATGCAGCAGGTCGTGATCAGCGCCGGCGCCAACGAGCAGCGCGCGCAATCGACGACGACGTCGATCGTCGTCGGCCGCGACGAACTGCTGCGCCAGGGCGACGCCAGCCTGTCCGACGCGCTCAAGCGCCAGCCCGGCATCACCGTCGACGCCAGCCCGGGCAAGGCGGCCGCCATCCGCATGCGCGGCATGGGCGCCGGCTACGTCGCGATCCTGCTCGACGGCCTGCCGGCGCCGGCCGGCTTCGCGCTGGAATCGATCAGCCCCGACATGGTCGAGCGCATCGAGATCCAGCGCACCGCCACCGCCGCGACCAGCAGCCAGGCGATGGCCGGCACCATCAACGTGGTCCTGCGCCGCGCCGGCCCGGCCAAGGGCGGCGCCGCCACCGAGATCAAGGCCGGCAGCGCCGCCATCGACGGCTACGCGGCGCCGCAACTGGTGGCGCAGCACAGCGGCCGCGCCGGCACGCTCGCCTACACGCTGGCCGCCACGCTGCGGCACGACGAGAATCCGGTGACCGCCGTCAGTACCGAAGACGGCGCGCGCCCCGCCCTGCTGCGCCGCACGGCCATCTTCGACCACCAGGCCGGCGATTTCCTGGAACTGGCGCCGCGCCTGTCGTGGCAGCCGAACGCGGTCGACACGATCACCTCGCAGGGCTATCTGCGCCGGCGCCACGTCGACAACGCCAAGCGCGAGACCGAGACGGTCGTCGCCGGCAGCCCGACCGACTTCCCGCACGCCGCCCAGACCTACGAAGCGCGCCCGCTGTCCGCCTACGCCGACGCCGCCTGGACGCGCAAGCTCGGCGGCGGCGCGCGCCTGACCACGAAGCTGTCCGGCTTCGCCCTCGAGAACGAGGCCGACTTCGACTACCGCGGCATGGACCTGCAGGACCGGCTGCGCGAAACGCACCGCGTCGCCTCCGGCCCGACCGAGCGCGAATGGACCCTCAACGGCAACTGGCGCAAGCCGATCCTGGACGGCCACGCGCTGGCGGCCGGCTGGGAATTCGGCCGCAAGCGGCGCACCGAATACCGGCGCGAGCGCCAGACCGACGCGCAGGGCGCGCTGCTGCGCACCAGCGACGAGGACTACCGCGCCACGGTGGCGCGCAGCGCCTTCTTCGTCCAGGACGAGTGGGACATCGACGCCGCCTGGTCGGCCTACGTGGGCCTGCGCCGCGAAGACCTGCACACGACCGGGGAAGGCAATGCGCACGCCCCCGTCGACGTCGATGCCGGCGCCTGGAGCCCGATCTTCCAGGCCCTGTACAAGCCGCAGCGGCGTGACGGCGATACCGGCCCGCGCGACCAGTTCCGCCTGGCC
>DAMAFT010000133.1:0-9206 GCA_031995805.1 Massilia sp. | reverse complement strand
CTGTCCTTCGAGCGAATGTCGGCCTGCACCGGGAACGGCGTGTCCTGGTCCTGCAGCGACAGCACCGCGCCGGTCTTGCCGCCGCCGGTGACGGCCGCGCCGTTGTAGTCGCCGTGCACCTTGAAGGCGATGCCGTAGGTCGGGTCGTTCGCGATGGTCTCGACGTCGGCCGTGATGTCGGCCTTGGTGACGGCGTCCTGCAGGCGGATCGTGCCGCGGTTCAGGACCACGCGCTCCAGGTCGAGTTCCCACTTCGAGGTCTTTTCCTTGCGCTGGTAGGCCCAGTTGTAGTGCGTGGCATCGGTGCGCAGCAGGTCGACGCGCGGGCCGTCGACGCGCAGTACGGGTACGTGGATGCGGTGTCCCAGCAGGGCGAACGGGTCGAGCGAGAACGAGAACTGGCGCACGCTGGCGGTGTCGCCGGCGGGCAGGCCGGCCGGGTTGCCGACGTGGGTGTCGTCGGCATACAGGTGCGGCCACGGGATGTGGTCGCGCCAGGTGCGCTGGGCGGCCGGCATGCTGCTGGCCGGGCGTTCCCAGTGCACGGCCAGGTTGCCGCGGATGGCGAACGGGCGCTCGATGGCTTCGCTGACCTTGCCGTTGAGCCAGGGCTTGACCCGGTTCCAGTCGAAGGTGAGCAGGATGACGATGGCGATGGCCAGGATCGCCACCAGGACGCCGAGGATGCCGAGCGTGATCTTCAGCGGACGCGACATGTGCCGGCCCGGCGTGGTGGATGTTGTTGTCATTGGACTTCCTCTGTCGGGAGCAGTGTTGATTCCAGATTAACGGAAAGGCCGGAGCGTCAATGTGCGGTGCCGCACCGTATGCCGGCCGCGAAAGCGTATGGGCGGCGCGTATGTGCGGCAGCGAACCGATCACGGCAGGCAAGAGGGTTATAACGTTACCAACACATTCCCACGACCCGGAGAACAACAATGGACAAGCAAACGATCTCTCTGCCGGTACGCGCCGCCCTGGTAGCCGCGATCCTGACGCTGGCCGCCTGCGCCAGCCCGGAAAAGACCCCGGCGACGGCGGCCGTCGCCGTCTCGCACAACGCCGTCGAGAACGCGGTGTCGGCCGGCGCGCCCGAACTGGCGCCCCAGGAAATCAACGCGGCGCGCGAGAAGATGATGCGCGCCAACCAGGCGCTGGCCGCCAAGGACTACAAGATGGCGCGCGAACTGGCCGTGCAGGCCCAGGCCGACGCCAAGCTGGCGCAGAGCAAGGCCAATTCGGCCAAGGCGACGGCCGCCGCCGACGCGCTCAACGAAGACCTGCGCGTGCTGCGCCAGGAAGTCGACCGCGCCAATTCGGGCCAGTAAGCCCTGCACCGCCAACAAGAACCGCGCCGTTCCAGGCGCGCTCATGCAGAACAGAAAGGAAGCACCATGAAAGCGAACTTCAAGAAGTCGACCACCGCGCTCGCATCCTCCCTCATGCTGGCCGGCGTGCTGTCGCTGGCCGCCTGCAGCACCACCCCGACCACCACGCCGACGCTGGACCAGGCGCGCGCCGACTTCGTCGCCGCCAACAACAATCCGCAGGTGTCGTCGTACGCGCCGATGGAATTCCGCCAGGCCGGCGAGGCGCTCGACCGCGCCAACCAGGCCGCCGCCCAGCGCGAGAGCCTGGACACGATCGACCGCCTGGCCTACGTCGCCAAGCAGCGCATCGCCACCGCCCAGGAAGTCGCCAAGGCCAAGGGCGCCGAGGCCGAGATCGCCAACGCCAGCCGCGAGCGCGACCGCGTGCAGCTGGAAGCGCGCACCGCCGAGGCCGAGCGCGCCAAGCGCGATGCCGCGGCCGCCCAGGCCCAGGTCGCCGATGCCCAGATGCAGGCCCAGGCCGCCCAGGCCCAGGCGGCCCAGCTGGCCGAGCGCTCGCAGCGCCTGGAAGCGCTGCTGGTCGAGCTGCACGCCCAGAAGACCGAGCGCGGCATGGTGGTGACGATCGGCGACGTGCTGTTCGCCACCGACCGCGCCGAGCTGAATCCGAACGGCATGTCGACCGTGCGCAAACTGGCCGAGGTCATGATGCAGAACCCGGAGCGCTCGGTGCTGGTCGAAGGATTTACCGACAGTACCGGCAGCTCGTCCCACAACAAGGACCTGTCCGAGCGCCGCGCGGCTTCCGTGGCCCAGGCCCTGACCAGCCTCGGCGTGCCGCGCCAGCGCGTGCAAATGCGCGGCTACGGCGAAGCCTACCCGGTCGCCGGCAACGATACGGCGTCCAACCGCCAGCTGAACCGCCGCGTCGAAATCGTGCTGTCGAACGATGGCGCGGCAATCCCGCCACGTGCGGCGCAGCGCTGATTTTTGTTTTTGACCCCCACAAGCAAGGAAAGGTTTCATCATGGAACAGAACGCATCGAACCTGGCGCATGGCTTCGACATCGAAGAGATCCGCCGCGCCGCGGCCAACCTCGAGGACGGCGCCGTCACCGAGGGCTACGCGGCCGACCGCGAGGCGGTTGTCGCGATGCTCAACGCGGCGCTCGCCACCGAGCTGCTGTGCGTACTGCGCTACAAGCGCCACTACTACACCGTGAGCGGCCCGAACACCGGCCACATCAAGGACGAGTTCCTCGAGCACGCCCAGCAGGAGCAGGACCACGCCGACCGCATCGCCGAGCGCATCGTCCAGCTGAACGGCTCGCCCAACTTCAACCCGGCCACGCTGGCCCAGCGCAGCCACGCCGAGTACGACGACTCGGAAGACGTGCAGGCCATGATCCGCGCCGACCTGATCGCCGAGCGCGTCGCCATCGAGTCCTACCGCCAGATGATCGTCGCGATCGGCGACAAGGACCCGACCACCAAGAACATGCTCATCGAGATCCTCGCCACCGAAGAGGAACACGCAGACGACATGCGCGACCTGCTGGCCTGAGCCGGCAGCCGTCCATCCATCACACACAGAGAACAAGGAGTACATCATGCTCGAATCCATCCGTGCCAATGCCAATGCAGCCCGCGCCAACGTCAACGCCGCTTCCGTGAACGGCAGCCTGGACGATGCCGGCACCGACGTCAAGGCGCTGGTGCGCGACGCCCAGTCGCTCCTCACCGCCGCCGCGGCCCTCACCGGCAACAAGGCCGACGAACTGCGCGAGCGCGGCATGCAGATGCTGGACGTCGCCCTCGGCAAGGCCGGCAAGGTCCAGGACCAGGCCGTCGTCAAGGGCAAGGAACTGGCGCATACGGCCGATGTCTACGTGAAGGACAATCCGTGGCGCACCGTCGCCGTCGCGGCGGGTGCCGGTCTGCTGCTGGGTGTCATCCTGGGTCGTAAATAATCGCGGTCGGGGGCAGCCATGGATATCAACGAAGCCCGCGTGCAAAGCCCCGGCCTCCTGGGCGGCATCACCAGCCTCACCAAGAACGTGTTCGGCCTCGTGGTCTCGCGCGTGGAGCTTGCCGCGCTCGAGCTGTCGGAGGTGCGCAACCATGTGATCGAACTGATCGCCATCTTCGCCGCGGCGGTCCTGTTCACCTGGTTCGCACTGGCCTACGGCACCGCCACGATCGTCGCGCTCGCGTGGGAATCGATGGGGTGGAAGATCCTGCTGGTCTTGTTCATCGTGTTCGCCGTGCTCACACTCATCCTGGTCATGAAGGGACTGTCCATGCTCAAGCAGGGCAAGCTGGCCTTCCCGGAAACGATGAAGGAACTGCGCAACGACCGCGACATGCTGATGTAAGGAGAAACGATGGAAAAGACGAGCCACCACGGCCACCACGGCGCCCACGAGGAGCGCAAGCGCGCGCTGCTGCGCGAGGGCGAGTTCTATCGCACGGGCGTGGCCCATGCCCGCGCCCAGATCAAGCACGCGGCCAAGCCCGAGGTGATGTTTCACTCGGTCATCGACCACGCGACCTGGGCGCTGCGCACCCGGGCCGACGCGCTGCTCCAGCCTACCGGCACAAGCATATCGGTGCTGGCGCCCTATGCCCTGACCGTGTTAGGCTTCATCCGGAAGCGCCGCCTCGGCAAGCCGGCACTGGGCATCGCCGCCCTGGCCGGCATCGCCGCCCTGGTCCTGCAGCGCAAGCGCGCGCATGCACATGGCCAGGATATGACATACTGAGGGCAACGGAGGAATGCATCGCGAGATGCCTTCCCGCAGGAAGATTAAAGTGCACAGCGGCAACGTCGCTGTGCATCACTCCAGAATATGGTGGGGCTTGAGCGGCGTCGCAATCTACGATTGGACGCCGTCTTTTTTTGTGCGGAAGATCCGGCGCAAAAAAGCCGGCATCCACGTGCCGGCCTGCCGTGCGATCGCGCTGCGATCAGTAACGGTACACGCGTCCGTCCACGACGCGCACGCGGTTCCCCACGCGTAAGTCATAGACGCTGTCCTGCACGACCGTGCGGTATTCGCCATTGTCGAGTCGAACATTGACTGCATACATTTGCTGCCCTTCGGGATTGCGGTTCGCCTCGACGCGGTTGCCGATCGCCGCGCCGGCCACGCCGCCGGCGACGGTGGCTGCCGTACGGCCGCCGCCGCTGCCGACCTGGTTGCCGGCCAGCGCGCCGACCAGGCCGCCGACGATCGCGCCGGCGCCGCTGGTGCGGTTGTCGCCGCTCGTCACCTGGATCGATTCGATGGTGCCGTAGCCCATGGAGGCCGTGTTGTCGTAGCCGCCGCGGTAGCCGTCGCTGCCGTAGTAGGGCTGGGAATTGTTGCTGGCGCAACCACCGAGAATCGCGCCGGCCGCGATGAGGGCGGCAATGGAACGCATGGCTTTCATGACTTGTTCTCCTGGCAAAGATGTGATGCCAGATTAAGCAGCCGGGCTACCAGGGTCTGTGCGATGACGCACTCTTTTTCGGTGCGCTAAACCTATGTTTCTTTCGCAATTTCGCAATGTCCTTACAACGTGCTGTCCTGTGTTCGGCACCGAACAGAAATCCTTCTTACGGCAGAGTAAAACTACAACTGTCACGAACAAGGAGAAAAACATGCGGACACCTCACATGATCCTGTTGCTCGCCGCGGCCCTGCTGTGGGCGGCCGGCCATGCGCGGGCGGCGACGCCGGAAGCGCGCCAGGCCTTCCAGCAGGCGCGCGACGCCGCGGCGGCCGGCTACAAGGCGGCGCGCAGCCAGTGCGATGCGCTGGCCGGCAATCCGAAGGACCTGTGCGTGGCGACGGCGAAGGCGGCGCGCGTGCATGCCCAGGAAGAAGCGCGCGCCCGCTACGAGGACACGCTGCAGGCCTATACCCGGGCGCGCATGCGCATCGCGGCGGCCGAGTACGACCGCGACAAGGTGCGCTGCGCCGGCTTCGCGGGCAACGACAAGGACGTCTGCCAGGCGCAGGCCAAGGCCGCGCTGGTCGCGGCCCAGGCCGACGCCAAGGCCGACCGCAAGGCGATCCAGGCGCGCAACGAGGCACAGGACGACAAGCTGGAGGCGGCCTGGAAGGTGGCGAAGCAGCGTTGCGACGCGTTCGCCGGCGCCGCCAAGGACCAGTGCCTGGCGGGCGCGAAGACGGAATTCGGCAAGTGAAGGCCGGCCACGCCAGGGTCGATGGCGCCCCGACGCCATGACCCTGCCGTGACCGGCTTCCAGCGGGCTCGCCCGCACCCTGCTCATCGGAGCGTAACCGGCAATACCACCATCAACAACAAGGAGTTCACCATGAACATCACTAAACGTGTCGCCACCGCCATCTTCACCGCCACCGTCGCCTTCACCATCGTCGGCTGCTCGTCGTCGCCTACCAAGGAAAGCACCGGCGAATACGTCGACGATTCCGTCCTCACCGCCAAGGTGAAGGCATCGATCTTCAACGAGCCGACCCTGAAATCGACCGAGATCAATGTCGAGACCTACAAGGGCGACGTCCAGCTGTCGGGCTTCGTGGCCCAGCCGGAAGACGCGAAGAAAGCCGCCGACATCGCGCGCGGCGTGAAAGGTGTCACCTCGGTCAAGAATGACATTCGCGTAAAATAAGCCGGCACCGGCCACGCCGGCAGGCAGTCGCAGGGTGGGCACCCCGTGCCCACCGCAAGCCGGCGTGATGCAAGCAGTTGGTGGACACGGGGTGTCCACCCTACAGGTTCGACAGGTACCACATGCAGCTCGCCAAATCCGGCTCCCTTTCCACCGACGCCGCCGCGCCTGCCGCGCCATCGTCATCCGCACCCGGGGCCGCCGCCAGCGCGGACAGCCTCGTCGACGACCCGGGCGCACCGACCGGCGAGGAGCTGGGCGCCCAGCACGGGCAACTGCGCCTGCCGGTGCACGTCAATGCGCGCGGCCTGACACTGGCCGTGATCGCCACCGTCGCTTTCGTATTCGGCCTGCAATGGGCCAAGAATTTCTTCGTGCCGCTGTTGCTCGGCATCTTCATCGCCTATACCCTGAGTCCCGTCGTGCGCTGGCTCGAGCGCTGGCACATCCGGCGCGCCGTCGGCGCCACCCTCGTCACCGGCATCATCCTGGTCGCCATGGCGCTGACCATCCAGCGCGTGCAGGGCGAGATCTTCAACATTGTCGACGAGCTGCCGGCGCTGACGCACAAGGTGACGCGCCTGATCATGCAGGCGTCGGACGGCCAGCCGTCGACGATCCAGCGCGTGCAGGCCGCCGCCGCCGAGATCGAGCAGGCCGCCGCCAACTCGAGCGCGAACGGGCCGCGCCACGCGCCGGTGCGGCGCGCCCTGCCGTCGCCGCCCGCGCCCGCATCGCAGCAGGCGCCGGGCGCCAGCAACTTCCGCATCATGGACTGGCTGCTGGCCGGCTCGGTCGGCCTGGCCAGCTTCGTCTCGCAGGCGACGATGGTCGTGTTCCTCGTGTTCTTCCTGCTGCTGGCCGGCGACACCTTCAAGCGCAAGCTGGTCAAGCTGACCGGCCCCTCGCTGACGCGCAAGAAGGTGACGGTGCACATCCTCGAGGACATCAACACCTCGATCCAGAATTACATGTTCATGCTGCTGGTCACGAACGCGTTGCTGGCCCTGCTGATGTGGGCGGTGCTGCGCATGATCGGCCTGGAAAACGCAGGCGCCTGGGCGATCTTCGCCGGCGTGGCCCACGTGATGCCGTATTTCGGGCCGCTGTTGATCACGTCGGCCACCGGCCTGGTCGCCTTCCTGCAGTTCGAATCGCTGCAGATGGTGATCCTGGTGGCGGGCGCCTCGCTGGCCATCGCGACCCTGGTCGGCATGGTCGTCACTACCTGGATGACCGGCAAGATCGCCAAGATGAACCCGGCCGCCGTGTTCGTCAGCCTGCTGTTCTGGGGCTGGCTGTGGGGCATGTGGGGCCTGTTGCTGGGCGTGCCCGTCGTCGTCGTGATCAAGGTCGTGGCCGAGCGCGTGGAGGGCATGGAAGTCATCGCCGAATTGCTGGGCGAATGAAGCCGTATTAAGGTCATGCGTATCCATGCCACCCGATTCCACGCCGTAGCATGTCGGGGCGGGCCCTAGAAGCCTGCCGCCGCGCACTCGCGCATCCGCTTTCCGCATTCTTCCATGGGCCACAGTGAATTTTTTTCCTGTGGCCTTTGTCTTTTCCGGAGCCACCGATGGACCTGATCCTGTACGACATCTGGGAACGCCGCAGGCGCCCCTTCGTTCCCCTGCAAGCCGGACATGCCAGCCTGTACGCCTGCGACCCGACGGTCTACGACCATGCCCACATCGGCAACCTGCGCACCTACCTGTTCGGCGACACGCTGCGGCGCGTGCTGGCACTGAACGGCCATGCGGTGCGCCACGTCGTCAACGTCACCGACGTCGGCCACCTCGTGTCGGACACCGACACGGGCGAGGACAAGATGGAGAAGGGCGCGCGCCGCACCGGGCGCTCGGCCTAAGACATCGCGGACTTCTACCTGGCGGCGTTCCGGCGCGACATCGCCGCCCTGAACATCCTCGAGCCGGGCACGTGGGTACGCGCGACCGCGCACATTCCCGAGCAGATCGCCTTCATCGCCGACATCGAGCGACGCGGTCATGCCTACAGGACGGCCGACGGCGTGTATTTCGACACGGCACGCTTGCCGCGCTACGGCTACCTGGCGCGCCTGAACCTGGCGGGCCAGCAGGCCGGGCACCGGGTCGACGCCGGCGGCAAGGGCGCCCCCAGCGACTTCGCGCTGTGGAAGTTCAGCGCGCCGGGCGAGCGCCGCCAGATGGAATGGGACAGCCCGTGGGGCCGTGGCTTCCCGGGCTGGCACATCGAGTGCTCGGCCATGTCCACCGCGCACCTGGGCGCATTGTTCGACCTGCACATCGGCGGCGAGGACCACGTGCCGGTGCACCACGTCAACGAGATCGCCCAGCACGAAGCCTGCCACGGCCACGGACCGGCGCGCTACTGGCTGCACGGCGCCTTCCTCACGCTGGCGGCGCTGGCCGCGCGCGGCATCGATCCGCTGGCCTACCGCTATCTCGTGCTGACGGCGCACTGCGCACTACCGCTCGCCGCTGGCGTTTTCGTGGACCGCGCTGTAGGCGGCCGCGACGGCGCTCGAACGCCTGCGCCGGCTGTACGCGGCGCTGCCGTCCGCGCCCGCCGATGGTCCCGATCCGGCCAGCCGGCATGCGTTGCTGGTGGCGCTGGACGACGACCTGGATACGCCGCGCGCGCTGGCGCTGGCCTGGGAGCTGGCCAGGTTGGCCTTGCCCGGGGCGGTGAAGCGGGCGACGCTGGACTGGCTGGACGGGGCGCTCGGCCTCGGGCTGCGCGAGTGGCGCGCGGCCGCGCGCGGGCCGGCGGCAACGGTGCCGGACGAGATCGCCGGCCGCCGAGGCGGCCGGCTTCGCGTTGCGCGACGGCCCGGACGGCACCGTCGCGCAAGCCGTTCCCGCCTGAACCGCGGGCCTACTTGGCCTGGACGCGGGCGCCGGCGCTGCCGTCGCGTCCGCTCGTGTGCGGCACGTCCTTCTTGCGCAGGCTGCCCAGCTGGATCGCATACTGGCGCGCGAACTCGGCGCCCAGGAAGAAGATCTGCGCCGAATAATAGACCCACAGCAGCAGGGCGATCAGCGAGCCGGCGGCGCCGAAGCTGCTGGCGGTGCCGCTGTTGCCGATATACAGGCCGATGGCGAATTTACCGAGCGTGAACATGACGGCCGTGCCGAGCGCGCCGATGGACACGTCGTGCCAGGACAGCTTGATGCGCGGCAGCAGCTTGTAGATCGCGCCGAACAGCACGGCGATGACGAGGAAGCCGAAGCCGG
>DAMAFT010000132.1:0-9219 GCA_031995805.1 Massilia sp. | reverse complement strand
CAGCCGGCCGTCAGCATGGCGCTGCGCCGGCTCGAGGCCCACGCCGGCCTCGACCTGTTCCAGCGCACCGGCGGCAAGCTGCGCCCGAACCAGGAAGCGCTGGCGCTGCTGGCCGAGGTGCACCGCCACTACGTCGGCATGGACCTGATCGAGCAGCGCATCCGCACGCTGAGCCAGTTCGGCGCCGGTCGCGTGCGCATCGCCTGCTTCCCCGGCCTGGGCGTCGGGCTGGTGCCGCGCGTGCTGGCCGACCTGGCGGCGCTGCGCGAGCGCAGCCTGGTGTCGCTGCAGGTGATGGGATCGCAGGAGGTGCGCGACTGCATGCTGCGCGGCGAGGCCGAATTCGGGCTGGTGGCCGACGACGTCTCGGTCGGCGGCCTGGAACACGCGCTGTTCGCCCATTACTTCGGCGTCGTCGCCGTCCCCGCCGGCCACCCGCTGGCGGCCGAGCCGGTGGTCACGCCGCGCCAGCTGGCGCGCTTCCCCTTCATCGCATTGAATCCCGGCGACGCCGTCAGCGTGGGCCTGGACGCCATCTGCCGCGCCCACGGCGTGCAGCTGCAGACGGTAATCGAGAGCAGCTTCACCATCAACCTGTGCGAACTGGTGCGCGCCGGGATCGGCATCGCCATCGTCAATCCGGTGACGGCCTGCGATTACCTGCACGCCGGCATCGTGTTCCGTCCCTTTTCCGAGCCGCTCGCGTTCACCGCCCGCACCGTGCTGCCGCCCGGCCAGCCGGCGTCCCCGTTCGTGCGCGCCCTGCCCGGCGCCATGCGCAAGCGCCTGGACGCCGACATGGGCCGGCTGGCGGCGCAGATGCAGGCGCCCGGCATCAGGCTGCACCAGTTCCAGAAGATCGACGCTCCCGCGCGGCGCCCGCCGGCTTGACGGTTGCCGGCGCGCCGGCGAAACGCGTGCGCAGCCGGCGCACGCCGATCGCGACGGCCGTCCCGCTCAGCAGCAGGCCGCCGGCGCCCAGCAGCAGCAGCACGGCCTCGCGCGCCCAGCTGGCGTCCAGCATGGCCGGCAGGTCCCAGCTGTGCAGCAGGTTGAACAGCCAGCGTCCGGCGCGCTGCGCGCGGTCCATGCTGGCCGCCACCTCGCCCGTGGCCGGGTCGATCCAGGCGCTGGTCGCGCCGGCGTCGCCGAAGTCCACGCGCAGGGCCGGCAGGCGCCGTTCGTCGTCGCCGTACATCGATTGCGCGCCGCGCTTGTAGTAGTAGGCGTCGTATTGCGCCACGCGCGCATGGCCCGTCGGCGCGGCCGGCAGCAGCGCCCGCGCGGCGGCCAGCAGGCGCGCGTCGGGCCAGCGCACCAGCACCGCGATGCCGGCGCCGTCCGCCACGAGCAGGCGCGTACGGCCGGCGCCGTCGCGCGCCAGCAGATAGGGTTCGCCGCCCAGCACCCGCCATTCCAGCTCGCGCGGTACGAACCCCTGGGCCTGCAGCCGGGCCAGCGCGTCCGGCACCGCCACCGGCAGGCGCCGCGCGCCCGGCGTGGCGCCGGCGAAGGCGGCCGTGTCGGGGCGTACGCGCGCATCGAACACGCCCAGCGGATTCATCGACATCAGCCCGCTGAAGATCCAGGACAGCAGCACCGCGCCGAATGCCATCCCGAGCACGTGGTGCCAGCGCATCGCCCCCGCGCGGAACGGCGTCCGGGCGCCGCTCTTGTAGCGTCCCGCGAAGCGCCAGCGCCAGATCCCGTTCAGCGCGCCGGCCAGCGCCGCCACCGTGCCGGCGGCGGACAGCGCGATCACGGTCCAGCTCCACACCGGGTCCCTGGGCTGGCTGCGGAACATGTACAGCCAGTGCAGCCAGGCGCCCACGTAGTTCCAGGCGCGCTCCGCACGCGGCGCGTCGAGCAGCACCTGGCCCGTCGCCGACGACACGTACAGGCGCGTCGCGGCCGCGTCGTCCAGTTCCACGACGTGCAGCGGCCGGTGCGCATCCAGCGCGCGCGCATGCGTCCAGCGGTCTTCCACCACCTGCCCGGCCAGGCGCGCGCCGGCACCGGGCAGGAAGGAACGCGCGGCCTCCAGCGCGCCGGCGCCGTCGACCGGCCCGGCGCGCCGGCCGCTTGTGGCATCGAAGACGGCGATGCCGGCCGGCGTCGTCATCACATAGTGCGCGCGGCCGCGGATCGAGGTCAGCACCAGGCGCGTCGCCGCGTTCACCCCGGGCAGCGCGTCCGGGTCGACGCAGCAGCCCCCGGCGGACGACGGCGGCAGCGCCGGCAAGCCGGCCAGGCGTTCGGCCGGCAGCAGCTTGGGGTAGCCGACGAACAGCATCACCATGCCGCTGGCGAACCACAGCGCCATCAGCACGCACGTCGCCACGCCGGTCCAGCGGTGCACCAGGATCACCGCGCGCTTGCATCGGCTCGCCATCGACATGGCGGCCTCAGAAGCGGTGGTCGAGCACCAGCTCGACGCGGCGGTCCGGCCCCACCAGCCACTGCGTCGGCGTGTAGTAGGCCGTGGCGTAGTAGCGTTTGTCGAACAGGTTCACGCCATGCAGCGTCAGGCTGGTCTGCGCCGCCAGCTTCCAGCGCAGCGCCAGGTCGGCGGTGGTATAAGCCGGCATGCGCAATTGGTTGGCGTTGTCGGCATAGCGCGCGCCCACGTGGCGCAGGCCGGCGCTCGCGCTCCATGCGGGCAGCGGCTGCCAGTGCAGCCACAGGTTGGCCAGGCGGCGCGGCACGTCGGTCGGCACGTTGCCGGCGCGCGAGACCGGCACCCCGCCGACGGCCTCGACGAAGTCGTCGTAGCGGGCGCGCAGCAGCGCGGCGTTGGCGTCCAGCGTCCAGCCGGGCGCCAGCGCCAGGTTCACCGTGCCCTCGATGCCGCGCGACGAACGCCGGCCCACCTGGACGCTCTGCGCCGGGTTGGCCGGGTCGCGCGTCAACAGGTTGTCCTTGGCGATGTCGTACACGGCCACCGTCCATTCGCCGCGCCGGCCCGGCAGTTCCCGCTTGACGCCCGCCTCGACCTGGCGCCCGGTGGCGTTCTGGAAGCGACTGTTGGCCGGCGACAGGAACAGCAGCGCGCCCACCGGATCCGCCGCGCGCGCGTACTGGGCGTACAGCGCCAGGCCCGGCTGCGCCTCCCACACGGTGCCCACGCGCCAGCCGGTATCGGCGAAGGTACGGTCGAAGGCCTGGCGGCCGGCCACCAGGTCGGTGCGTTCCAGCTTTGCATGGTCGTAGCGCACGCCGCCCAGCACCGACCAGCGCGCCGTCAGCGCCAGCCGGTCTTCCGCGAACAGCGCGTACTGGCGCGCCCGGGTACGGTAGCGCGGGATCGTCGGCACATCGCTGGCGAACAGGCCCGGCACGGGGTCGAACAGGTCCACCGGGCCGGGCGAGCCGACATAGGTGTTGTTGGTGTGGGTGAAGGAGCTGGAACTGGCGTCGAAGCCGGCCGCCACCTCGTTCTTCAGGCCGAACAGGCTGCCCTGGAACGTGGCGCTGGTGGTGTTCCCGTCCTGGGCCTGGTCGTGCAGGATCTCGGTATCGTCCGCGCGTTCCACCAGCCGCGTGGCCGGGTCGTAGACGTAGGACTCGGCGTTGCGCCAGTGGCGCTTGCTGTCGATGCGGTAGAAGCGCGTGCGCACGGTGACGGATTCGCTGGCGCGCCAGTTGGCGTCCAGGCCGATCCAGCGGTCGCGGTAGTCGATCACGCCGTCGGCCACGTTGTAGTTCTTGTCGCGCAGCGCTTCCAGCTGCTCGCCGTCCACCAGCGGCGTGCCGAAATAGCGCATCGGCTGCTGGTGGCCCCAGGCCAGCGCCAGCTTGACGTACAGGTCGGGCGAGACGTCGAAGCGCAGCGCCCCGGCAAAGGCGCGGTTGCGGCTGTCGCCCCGGTCGACCCAGCCGTCCGAGCGGTCGGCGCTGGCGTCGACGCGGTAGGACCAGCGTTCGTCGATGGCGCCGCCGCTGCCGAAGGCGGCGCGGCGCCCGCCCTCGGTGCCCGCCATCGCCTGCACCTCGTTCTGGATGGCGCCGCGCGTGGGCTGCTTCGGCACCACGTTGACGACGCCGCCGATCGCGCCTTCGCCGTACAGCACCGACGCCGGCCCGCGCAGCACCTCGATGCGCTCGACCGACCAGGTGTCGAACGGGAACGACAGGCCGGCGCCGCCGTACTGGCGCAGGCCGTCGTAGAGGCGCATCACGGACGTCGTGTCGGTAAAGCCGCGCGCGGCCAGCGAGGAGCCGCTATTGCCCGGATGGGGCAGGCTCGACAGGCCGGGCGCGCGCACGATCGCCGCGGTCAGGTCGACGTCGCCGCGCTCCTCGAGCTGCTTGCGGGTCAGGACGTCGATGCTGGCCGGCGTCTCGAGGCGGCTCAGGTCGAGGTAGGAGCCGGTCGACGTGCGGTCGGCCAGCGTGCCTTCGGTGGCGGCGCCGGTGACGACGACCCGGGGCAGGTCGGCGGCAGGCGCGGCATCCGGCTCCTCGACGGCATGGACCGAGGGAACGGCAATGCCCCAGGCGAGCAGGCAGGACAGGTGGATCGCCTTGCGGGCGAACTGGTGGCTAGAAACGCTGGACATATTCATGGTGATTCTTGTTCTGGGAAGTCCCGCCGGCGCACGCGCTGGCGCCGGACGGGCCTGGCCGCGAGCGCGCGGGCGGACGCGATGCGCCGCCGCACGGTCGCTCACGCGCCGGTTGATCGGTTCAATTAACGGAAGATCAGGAAACGAGGACCGGCGGGGCGCGCGGATTCGCGGCGATCCAGGCCTGCAGCGGGCGCGGCGCGCGATAGTAGAGCGGAGGATAGACGTCGTGGCCGTCCAGCACGGCAACGACGCATTCGGCGGACGGCGGCAGCGCCACCGGGTTCAGGTGCGACAGGCACCAGGCGCAGTGGCCGGCGCTCCTGGCCCGCGTGTCGCTGTCGTCGGACTGCGGCGCGCCGTCGACCGGCAGCATCTGCACGCCGTGCGCGGTGCAGATCTCGATGTAGTCGGGGCTGGAGACACGGGTAGCGAAGGCCTGCGAGACGGCAGGGGCGAACGCGCCGAACAGGACCGCCAGCATGGCGATCCAGGCGTGCAGTACCCGGTGTCTCGATGATTTGCCCATGGCGTCATTATAGCCACACCGCAGCGTGCCGCGCCACGGTCCAGTTGCAATCACGGTCGAGCAAGCCTATTATTGCAACTCAGTTGCAAAAAAATAAGGAAGATCATGAACAAGCTGCCCGGTTTCGGGGACGCCGCCGGCCTGCTGGCCTCCACGCTGTGCCTGCTGCACTGCCTCGCCCTGCCGCTGCTGCTGGCGCTGTTTCCGGCGCTGGGCTGGGCCGGCAACCACCACCACGGCTTCCACGAAGCGATGGTCGGCGTCGCGCTGCTGGCCGCCGCCGCCGGCCTGGGGCCCGGCTTCCTGGCGCACCGCCGCCGCGCCGTCCCGCTGCTGGGCGGCGCCGGCCTGGCCTGCCTGGCGCTAGCGGTGTTCGCGGTCGGCCCGCGCTGGGGCCACGGGGCGGAGACGACGCTCAGCGTGGCGGGCGCCCTGCTCTTGTCCGCGGCGCATTGGCGCAACCGGATGTGCTGCCGGCATTGCGCCAGGGCCGCGGGATGATCTAGGAACGGTCAGCGCACTGCGGACACGTCCCCTTGATGAGCAGGCTGACTTCCTGGCTGGTGAAGCCCTCGGGCAGCTTCATGCGCGCCGGCAGCGGCATGTCTGACATGCAGGTGACGGTTTCGCAGCGCGTGCAGTGGAAATGGGCGTGGCCATGGTTGCCGTGGGCGCCCTCGGCCGGGTTGGCGCTGAAGCGCCAGACATGGTCGGCGCCTTCGATGCGGTGTGCGATGCCCTGCTCGACCAGCCATTCGAGCACGCGGTAGAGCGTCACGGCGTCGAACTTCTCGCCCGGCAGCGCGGCCAGCAGGTCGTGGTGGGTCAGGGCGCGCTGTTGCGCGAGCAGGAAGCTCAGCACGCGGATGCGCGGCTGCGTCAGGCGCGCGCCGGTGGCGCGGATCAGCGCCTCGGCCTTCGCTTCCGTTGTCGATTCCTGTGGATGATTCGTGTGCATGACAGCCATGGGTTCCTGGCGCCGGTGGGGCGGCGCCGCCGGCCTCCATTATACGGCAGCCGCGGCCCGCCTCCCAAATAATGCAACCATATTGCGTTTGAAGCACGGCTGGGTTAGCATCGCCGCGCCACCGACTCTTCCCCTCTCCCATGCGCTTCCCTGCCCTGCTGTTCCTCATCGGCCTCGCCGCCGCTCCCCACGCCAGCGCCGACTTCGGCATCCCCGGCTTCGAACTGGTCCACACCGTGCCCGCCGAAACCACGCTGGCCACGCCCGACCTGCGCGAACCGGCCGCCGTCTGGCGCGCGCTATTCGACGGGGCGAAGAACGAGATCGTCGTCGCCCAGTTCTACGTCGCCAACCGCGCCGGCAGCCGCTTCGACGGCGTCATCGAGCGCCTGGAAGCGGCCGGCCGGCGCGGGGTGAAGATCCGCTTCCTGATGGAGGAGCGCGGCAAGGCGCTGTCCGACGCCGCCACCATCGACCGGCTGCGCGCCATCCCCAACCTGGAGCTGCGCTTCCTCGAGTACGGCAAGCTGTCGGCCAACGGCATCATCCACGCCAAGTACCTCGTCGTCGACGGCACGACCGGCTACCTGGGCAGCCAGAACTTCGACTGGCGCGCCTTCGAGCACATCCACGAGACCGGCGTGCGCGTGGGCGACGCCGCCGTCGCCGCGCAGATGCAGGCCATCTTCGACGCCGACTGGCAGGCGCAGGCGCTGCTGGCCGCGGGCCAACCCGTGCCGCCCATCGAGCGCCTCGCGCCGCCGGCGGCGCGGCCCGCCGTCTACCTGGTCGCCAGCCCGGCCGCCCGCACGCCGGGCGCCGTGCGCGATTCCGAGGCCGAGCTGGTGACGCTGCTGGGCCAGGCGCAGCGCGAAGTCGACGTGCAGCTGCTCGACTACGCGCCGCTGTCCTACGGCCCGAACGGCACGCGGCCCTACTACGCCGTCATCGACGATGCGCTGCGCGCGGCCGCCGCGCGCGGCGTCAAGATCCGCCTGATGGTCTCGAACTGGAACACCGACGAACCCGCGGTCCGCTACCTGCAAAGCCTGGCCGTGCTGCCGAACGTCGAGGTGCGCATCGTCACGCTGCCGCGCGCCGCCGAGGGCGCCATCCCGTTCGCGCGCGTCATCCACAGCAAGCTGATGGTGATCGACGGCGCGACCGGCTGGGTCGGCACCAGCAACTGGGCCGGCGGCTACCTGGACCGCTCGCGCAACCTGGAACTGGTGCTGCGCGACCCGGCATTCGCCAAGCGCCTGCTGGCACTGCACCGCCAGACCTGGGAGTCGCCGTATGCGGCGCCGATCGACGTCACCCGCACCTACCCGAAGCCGGTGAAGGGCGGCTAGCCGCGCAGGTAATCCGCGTGCGCCGGCATCGCCCGCACGCAGTTGCCGATCACCCCGCGTACACCCTCCAGGTAGACCGCCGTCTCGTCCGCGCCGCGCAGCGCGGCCAGCGGATGGTCCCGTTCCGGACGCAGTCCCTGGCCCTCGAACACCTGCAGCCAGCCGGTCTCGGCGAACAGTTCGTCGCCGTTGCGCACCAGCCGTCCGTGGCTGCGGTACAGGTCGATCTTGCGGCGCAGCGTGTCCGGCACTTCCAGCGCCGCGCACGCGCGCCAGAACGGTTCTTCCCGCGTGTTCAGGTGGTAGTGCAGGATGATGAAGTCGCGGATGCGCTCGGCCTCGAACGCCGCCTGGCGGTTGAATTCGTCGACGTCGGCGCGGGCGAAGCCGGCGTCGGGGAAGAAGTCGATCAGGCGCGCGATCGCCGTCTGGATCATGTGCAGGCTGGTCGATTCGAGCGGCTCCAGGAAGCCACCGGCCAGGCCGATCGCCACCACGTTGCGCTCCCAGGCCACCCGGCGGCGCCCGGTCGTGAAGCGGATCAGGCGCGGTTCGGCCAGTGGGCGGCCGTCGAGGTGCGCCAGCAGGGTTGCCGCGGCCTCGTCCTCGCCCAGGTGGGCGCTGCAGAACACGTGGCCGTTGCCGGTGCGGTGGCGCAGCGGGATGCGCCACTGCCAGCCGGCGCGGCGCGCGCTCGCGCGGGTCAGCGGCGGCAGGGCAGCGGCCGGCTCGCACGGCACCGCCAGCGCGCGGTCGCACGGCAGCCAGTGCGACCAGTCCTCGAACGGCACGCCCAGCGTCTCGCCCAGCAGCAGCGCGCGGAAGCCCGAGCAGTCGACGAACAGGTCGCCGGCCACGCGCGCGCCGCTGGCCAGGCGCAGCGCGGCCACGGCGCCGTCGGGCGCGCGCTCCACGCCGACGATGCGGCCTTCGGTGCGCGCGACGCCGCGGCGCGTCGCGAGTTGGCGCAGGTAGCCGGCATACGCCGTCGCATCGAAATGGTAGGCATGGGCGACGTCGGCCAGCGGCGAATCGCCCAGCGCCGGATCCGCGTGGCGGAACTTGCCGGCGCGCGCCGCCGCGCACGACAGCGTGTAGTCGCCCAGCGGCGCCGCCCGTCCCTGCCGGCGCATGGCCGACCAGTACTGGTGGAACGGCACGCCGGCCAGGTCCTGGCCCACGCGGCCGAAGCCGTGGATGTAGCGCCCGTCCGGCGCGCCCCAGCCTTCGAACTCGATGCCGAGCTTGAAGGTGGCGTGGGTGGCGCGCAGGAAGTCCGTGTCGTCGATGCCGAGGAAGCGGTTGAAGCGCTGGATCATCGGGATGGTGGCTTCGCCGACGCCGACGCTGCCGATGTCCTCGGATTCCACCAGCCGGATGCGGTAGCGGCCGTCGCTCGAGGCCAGCGCCGTGGCCAGCGCCGCCGCGCTCATCCAGCCGGCGCTGCCGCCGCCGACGATCACGACGTCGCGCACGGGCGCGCCGTTCACGGCTTGCCCCGCACCAGCACGCGCCAGCTCCACGGCGCCATGGCGAACGTCGTGCCGGCATCGACCTTCACGGCGGCGCCGCCGGCGACATCGCGGTAGGTTCCCGCCGCCAGCTCGCCGTCGAGGCGCGCCTCGGCCGGCTCGGCGGAGAGGTTGAACACGGCCAGGACCTGGCTGGCGCCCTGCTCGCGCACGAAGCTGAAGATGCGCTTGCCGTCGCCGTTCTTCACCTGGCGCATGGCGCCGCCGGCGGCGCCGTTCCACAGTGCCGGCGTGTCCTTCTTCAGCGCGATCAGGCGCCGGTACAGCTCGTTCC
>DAMAFT010000131.1:0-9230 GCA_031995805.1 Massilia sp. | reverse complement strand
GCGTCAGCATCATGAAGATGAATGCCTGCAGGATCACGATCAGGATGTGGAAGATTGCCCAGATCGAACCCGCAATGACGTGGCCGACGAAGCCGAACACGGTTGCAGTGGAGCCGAGCAGTGCAATCAACAGGAACAGCAGCTCACCGGCGTACATATTGCCGAACAGTCGCATGCCCAGCGACACGGTTTTTGCTGCGTATTCGATGACGTTCAACAGGAAGTTGAACGGGGCCATGTAGATGCCGAACGGTGCTGCGAACAATTCGTGGATCCAGCCGCCCAGGCCCTTGATCTTGATGCTGTAGTAGATCATCAGGGCCAGCACGCCGAGGGCCATGCCCAGGGTGCCGTTCAGGTCGGCGGTCGGGACGACGCGGAAGTGCGGCTCGCCCAGGCCCAGTGCGCGGAAGATGGCGGCGAACAGGTCGACCGGCAGGAAGTCCATCGCGTTCATGAAGGTGACCCAGATGAACACGGTCAGCGCCAGCGGGGCGATGAAGCTGCGGTCGCCGTGGACGATCGACTTCGACTGGTCTTCGACCATTTCGACGACGGCTTCAATTGCAGCCTGGAAACGACCCGGGACGCCCGAGGTGGCGCGGCGCGCGGCCAGCCACATGACGAACACGGCCAGGACGCCCATCACCGACGACCACAGGACGGTGTCCAGGTTGATCACGGAAAAATCGACCACGAAGGTCTGGTGGGCGGTTGCCAGGTGACCCAGGTGGTGCTGGATGTACTCCGATGCGTTCGGAGCGTGCTGCGCTGCGCCTTCTACGGTTGGACTCGTCATTGTCAGTGCCTAAATAATAAAATGATGTAACTTTTCAGCGCCACGATGAATCCAACCAGCAATGCCAGCCAGTTCAGATCGTGATACAGCCGCGCCGTTGCGAACAACAGCGCCAGCGTTAAAGCAATCTTTACAAATTCCCAGATGAAAAATGTGGCGGGGTTTGCCCCGCCCATTTTTTGTGAACTGGCAAACAGGCGAACAGCCATGACGCCATTGGGCACGACACAACACAACCCGCCAAGTACCGCCGACAACATCGCAGACCATCCCCCCAGCAGTGCGGCGATCAGGCCGGCCGCAAGTGTTGCCAGGAGTTGCAGGGAGACCAAGCGCAGCATTGTTATTGTTCTTTCGCGCCAGCCGTGATGGAACCGAGTTACGGTATGGTAATTACATGAATCAGCGGGATTATAAAGGTTTATCGAATGCATAGTCAAACTGTTCGAGCCTTGCTGAAACACTGTTGCGATGTAAAAACGACAAACAAAAAACGCTAAAAATCGTTAAATTTCCTACAAAATTCACGCTGTTGCCGTCTGAGAGTACGGTAAACGGGTGATTCCAGCCATTCGCCGGCTACCGTCGTGTCATGTTCGGGATAACGTGGCGTGATGACGACACTGCACCGGCGAGGTGAGGAATCACTTTCCTTTTCGGTGCGGATGTGCTTGCTGGCGGTGCAGGGGGATGGCGGCACGGTTGCAGGGTGGGCACGCCGTGCCCACCCTGCATGCGTCAACGAAAAACTCAGGCGCGCAGGCGCGCCAGCACGCTGTCGAGGATGTCGAGGTCGGCGAAGTCAATGATCACCTGGCCGCCGCCCTTGGCGCCCATCTTGAACACGACCGGCGTCGCGAGCTTGTCGGACAGCTCTTCTTCCAGGCGCACGATGTCGCCCGACTTGTCCTTCTGGCGCCTGGCGGCGGCCGGCGCATCCTGCTCGTCCAGCGCGCGCGCCACCAGCTTCTCGGTCTCGCGCACCGACAGGCGCCTGGCGATCACCTGGTTCGCCAGCCCGATCTGGCTAGCGGCGTCGACGGCCAGCAGCGCGCGCGCGTGGCCCATGTCGATGTCGCCGGCCATCAGCATCGTCTGCACCGGCTGGGCCAGGTTCACCAGGCGCAGCAGGTTCGAGACGGCGCTGCGCGACCGGCCGACGGCGCCGGCCGCCTGCTCGTGGGTAAAGCCGAACTCGGCGATCAGGCGCGCGATGCCCTGCGCCTCTTCCAGCGGATTGAGGTCTTCGCGCTGGATATTCTCGATCAGCGCCATCGCGGCGGCGTTCTGGTCGTCCACTTCGCGCACCAGCACCGGGATCTCGTCCAGGCCGGCCAGCTGGGCGGCGCGGAAGCGGCGCTCGCCGGCGATGATCTCGTAGCCGACTTCCCCCGCCGCGGCGATCGGCCGCACCAGCACCGGCTGCATGATGCCCTGGGTCTTGATCGAGGCGGCCAGCTCGGCCAGCGAACCGTCGTCCATGCGCGTGCGCGGCTGGTACTTGCCGGCCTGGACTTGCGTCACTTTCAGCGTCGACGGGGCGCCGGACGGCGCCGCCGGCGTATCGTCGGGCGTCGTGCCGAGCAGCGCGTCGAGGCCGCGGCCGAGTCCCTTCAGTTTCTTGGTTGCCATGGTATGGAAATCTCTTCTTATAGTGTCTTGATGCGCTCGACCATCTCGGCGCCGAAGGCGATGTACGCCTGCGCGCCCTTCGACGACGGGTCGAACACCACGCCCGGGATGCCGTAGGACGGCGCCTCGGCCAGCCGGACGTTGCGCGGGATGATGGTCTTGAACACCTTGTCGCCGAAATGCTGCTCGAGCTGGCCCGACACCTGCTGCGACAGCGTCATGCGCGGATCGAACATCACGCGCAGCAGGCCGATGATGCGCAGGTCGTGGTTCAGGTTGGCGTGTACCTTCTTGATCGTGTTGACCAGGTCGGACAAGCCCTCGAGCGCATAGTATTCGCACTGCATCGGGATGATCACGCCGTGCGCCGACACCAGCCCGTTCAGGGTCAGCATCGACAGCGCCGGCGGACAGTCGATCAGGATGAAGTCGTAATCGGCGTCGACCTTGGCCAGCGCATCCTTCAGGCGCCGCTCGCGGTTTTCCAGCTCCACCATCTCGACCTCGGCGCCGGCCAGCTCGCGGTTGGCCGGCAACACGTCGAAGCGCCCCGCCTCGCTGCGCAGGCGCGCACTTGCAACGTCGGCCTCGCCCAGCAGCACCTCGTAGATCGACGAGGCCAGTCCGGCCTTGTTGATGCCGGCGCCCATGGTGGCGTTGCCCTGCGGGTCCAGGTCGACCAGCAGCACGCGCTGGTCCAGCTTGGCCAGGCCCGCCGATAGGTTCACGCTGGTGGTGGTCTTGCCTACCCCGCCCTTCTGGTTAGCTACGCAAAATATTTTCGCCATGCAGTATCTTGTTCCTCGCCGGTATAAAAAGACATATCGTTAATATCATTAAAACGATTTATATCGTTCGTACGGTATTAACGATAATAATCGTTTATACCATTTACATGGTTGATCGGATTTTCGGTTGCGACTTCACGCCGCCGGCTCGATGAACACCAGGTGGCGTTCCGCGCCCAGCCTGGGCACGTGCAGCGCCTGCACCCCGCTCACGCGCCAGCTGGCCGGCACCCGTTCCTGCTCGTCCTTCGGCGCCGTGCCCTTGAGCGCGATGTAGCGTCCGCCCGGCGCCAGCAGGTGGCAGGACCAGTTCACGAAATCGGACAGGTCGGCAAAGGCGCGCGAGGTGATGACGTCGAACTGGTCGCCCTCTTCCTTCTGCAGTTCCTGCACCTTCATCGTGTACACCGCGGCATTCGCCAGGCCGAGCTGGGCCTTCACTTGCGTGAGGAAGGCCGTCTTCTTGTGCACCGTGTCGATCATCGACACGGTCGTGTCCGGCTGGACGATGGCCAGCACGATGCCGGGCAGCCCGCCGCCGGAACCGACGTCCAGCACGTTTTTCGCGCCGGCGAACGCCGGCACGGCCGCCAGCGAATCGAGCAGGTGGTGGGTCACCATCTGCATCGGATCGCGCAAGGACGTCAGGTTGTACACGCTGTTCCACTTGAACATCAGGGCCAGGTAATCCAGCAGTTGTTCCTGCCGGGCCGGCGTCACCACCAGGCCCATCTCCTCGATGCCGTCGGCCAGTACCGTCCCCAGGGCGGCGCGGTCGAAATTCTTCATGCTGCGGATTCCTCGTTCGGCGCGTTGGTAAAGCCCTTGGCGCCGCGTTTTTTCAGGTGGACCAGCAGCAGGGAAATGGCCGCCGGGGTCACGCCGGAAATGCGCGAGGCCTGGCCCAGCGTTTCCGGACGCTGCTTGTCGAGCTTCTGGCGCACCTCGATCGACAGCGCCGCGATGTCCAGGTAGTCCAGGTTGTCCGGCAGCTTGAGGTTTTCGTAGTGGTCGTGGCGTTCGACTTCGCGCGCCTGGCGGTCGATGTAGCCCGAATACTTCAGCTGGATCTCGACCTGTTCCTTCACGGCCGGATCCTTGACGCCCGGGCCGCCCAGCGGCTGGCCTTCGATGCCGGTCAGCGTGACCAGCGTGTCGTACTCGACACCGGGACGGCGCAGCAGGTCGGCCAGGTTGTATTCCCGTTCGATGGCCTGGCCGATCACGCGTTCCGATTCGGCCGCCGCCAGGATGCGCGGGTTGACCCAGGTCGAACGCAGGCGTTCCAGTTCTTGCGCCACCGCTTCGCGCTTGCGCTCGAACGCTGCCCACTGGGCGTCGCCGACGACGCCCAATTTGCGGCCGATTTCCGTCAGGCGCATGTCGGCATTGTCTTCGCGCAGGCTCAAGCGGTATTCGGCGCGGCTGGTGAACATGCGGTACGGTTCGGCCACGCCCTGCGTGGTGAGGTCGTCGACCAGCACCCCCAGGTAGGCTTCCGAGCGGCCCGGGGTCCAGGCGTCGCGGCCCTGGGTCTGCAGCGCGGCATTGATACCGGCCAGCATGCCCTGCGCCGCCGCTTCTTCGTAACCCGTCGTGCCGTTGATCTGGCCGGCGAAGAACAGTCCCTGGATCGCCTTCGTTTCCAGCGAGGCCTTCAGGCCGCGCGGGTCGAAGTAATCGTATTCGATCGCATAGCCCGGGCGCAGGATGAAGGCGTTTTCCAGGCCCTTCATCGATCTGACCAGCGCCAGCTGGACGTCGAACGGCAGGCTGGTCGAGATCCCGTTCGGGTAGAACTCGTTCGTGGTCAAGCCTTCCGGCTCGAGGAAGATCTGATGCGACTCTTTCGAAGCGAAGCGGTGGATCTTGTCTTCGATCGACGGGCAGTAGCGCGGGCCGACGCCCTCGATCACGCCGGTGTACATCGGGCTGCGATCCAGGCCGTTGCGGATGATGTCGTGGGTCTGCGCATTCGTGTGCGTGACCCAGCACGGCACCTGCTGCGGGTGCATGGCGGCATTGCCCATGTAGGAAAACACGGGCACCGGATCGAGGTCGCCCGGCTGTTCGGTCATGGCCGAGAAATCGATGCTGCGGCCGTCGATGCGCGGTGGCGTGCCGGTCTTCAGGCGGCCCTGCGGCAGCTTGAGTTCCTTCAGGCGGCTGGACAGCGACAGGGCCGGCGGGTCGCCGGCGCGTCCGCCCGAGTAATTCTGCAGGCCGACGTGGATCTTCCCGTCGAGGAAGGTGCCGGCCGTCAGCACGACGGCGCGCGCGCGGAAGCGCAAGCCGACCTGGGTCACGGCGCCGACGACGCGGTCACCCTCGACCATCAGGTCATCGACCGCCTGCTGGAACAGCCACAGGTTCGGCTGGTTTTCCAGGCGCGAGCGGATCGCCGCCTTGTACAGGACACGGTCGGCTTGGGCGCGGGTGGCGCGCACGGCCGGGCCCTTGGAGGAATTCAGGATGCGGAACTGGATGCCGGCTTCGTCGGTGGCGATCGCCATCGCGCCGCCCATGGCGTCGACCTCCTTGACCAGGTGGCCCTTGCCGATGCCGCCGATCGACGGATTGCAGGACATCGCGCCCAGGGTTTCGATATTGTGCGTGAGCAACAGAGTCTTCTGGCCCATGCGTGCGGACGCAAGTGCCGCTTCGGTGCCGGCATGGCCGCCGCCAACGACGATCACGTCGAATTCTGTCGGAAATAGCATGATGGAGTGTGGTGCGAGGAGAGTTAAGCGTGGATTATAGATTCTTTTTTCCAAGCGGCTCGAAAGCGGGTCCGAAAACGACAGATTTTGTTTCACGTGAAACCATAGCGCATCGAGCTCCAACCGGACGCGACAGACCGTCATGCTAAGCTGGACGCCCGTTCATCACACTGCTATCTCACGATGCATCGCTACCTGTTCAGCCTGTTGCTCGGCGCCGCCGCTGTCGCCCATGCCTATCCGCGTTCCGATCTGCCGTCGATCAAGTTCGAACACAAGGATTGGGAACTTGCCTGCGACAACACGCGGACTTGCCGCGCTGCCGGCTACCACGAGGAAATCGACGGACCGAACGCCAGCATCCTGCTGACGCGCGCTGCCGGCCCCAGCCAGCCCGTGCAGGTCGAGCTGCAGCTGGCCGACGACCCCGACAATCCGCCGCCGGACAGCCTGCAGATGACGATCGGCGGACGTGCCGTCGGCACGGTCCAGCTCGGCGGCGAAGCGACCACGGCCACCTTGTCCGCCGCCCAGGTGCGTGCGTTGTTGCCGGCCCTGTTGAAGGACGAGCCGATCGCCTGGACCGGCGGCAAGCGCCGCTGGACCATCTCGACCGCCGGCGCGAATGCCGTGTTGTTGAAGATGGACGACTTCCAGGGTCGCATCGGCACACCCGGCGCGCTGGTGCGCAAAGGCGGCAAGCCGGAATCGGGTGTCTTGCCTGCCCTGCCGAAGCCGGTCGTCGTTGCCGCGGCCGTACCCAAGCGGCCGGCCGAGGACATCCACTTCACGGCGGCGCAGGAACGCCAGCTGATCGCCGAGCTGCGCGAGACACTGGCGGAAGGCGACTGCGACCTGCTGGCACCGGAAGATGACGAACATACGCCATTCGACATCCAGCGCCTGTCCGGCGACAGGCTGCTGGTATCGCACCTGTGCTGGCGCGGCGCCTACAATTCGGGCGACGGCTATTGGGTCACGGCCGCCAGGCCGCCCTACTCGCCCGTACTGGTAACGACTTCCGCCACCGACTACAGCGATGGGACGATCGGCGCGACGCAACGCGGACGCGGTGTCGGCGATTGCATGGCCGCGTCGAGCTGGGTATGGGACGGTCGCACCTTCTCGCAGACGCTGGAACAGACCTCCGGCATGTGCCGCCAGATCGCCGCCGGTGGCGCCTGGGATCTGCCGACACTGGTGGCCGAGGTGCGCCGGAAAAAATAAGCGCACTGTTTCACGTGAAACAACTACCAGCCGAGATGGCGGAAAGTATCCCAGGCGGTCTTGACGATGAGCAGGCCGACCACGACGAGGAACAGCTTGCGTACGAAACCGCTGCCATGCTTCAACGCCAGCCGTGTCCCGACCAAGGACCCGCCGACCTGGCACACGGCCATGACGGCGGCAAGTTGCCAGATCAGGTGGCCGCTGTAGCCGAACCACAGCAGCGCCGACACATTGCAGGCGACGTTCACCACCTTGGCCGCCGCCGAGGCGCTGAGGAAGTCGAAGCCGAAGAAGCGGACGAACAGGAAGATCAGGAAGCTGCCGGTGCCCGGACCGAAGAAACCGTCATAAAAGCCGATGGCGGAACCGACGCCGATCGCCAGCAGGCGTTCGGTCGAACCGCTGTGCAGCGGCGCATGGGTGGAACCCAGGTCCTTCTTCTTGTACGTATAGACGGCGACCGCCAGCAGGATCAGCGGCAGCAGGCTGCGCACGAAATCGCCAGGTACGCGGGTGACCGTCCAGGCGCCGACGAAGGACAAGGCGAACGCGGCCGCCGCAGCCGGCGCCGCCGTGCTCCAGGCAACGCGGACACGACGCGCATATTTCACTGCCGCCACCGTCGTACCGCACATCGACGCCAGTTTATTGGTGCCCAATAGCGTTGCCGGCACTTCCTTTGGATACACCGCAAAAATCGCGGGAATCTGGATCAACCCTCCTCCACCGACGACAGCATCAACGAGACCGGCAACAAAGGCCGCGCAGGCCAGCAGGGTGAAATCGAACATGGGAAGCGGAGGTATCGGGGGGAAACCGATATTTTACGGCAAGCAATGTATCCGGACCGGCGACCGTTTTCCGGACCATCGAGCCGTCAGGCCACGACGTGCGCCTCGCCCAGGAATTCCAGCAGCAGCGCATTCACCTTGTCGGGCGCCGTCAATTGCAACCAGTGGTCGGCGCCGCGGATGCGTTCGAAGCGGAATTCGCTTTCGACGTAGTGTGCGGAATCGCGCATCTGTTTTTCTCCCATCGCCGGATCGCGATCGCTCCAGATCCCCATCACCGGCACTCTGACGCGCGGCCAGGATTGCGGCAGCACCAGGCCGGCATTCGCGCGGTAGTAATTCAACGCCGCCGTCAGGCGGCCCGGCGCCGACAATTCACGCTTCCAGTGCTCGGCTTGTCCAGGCTCGTCGGTGAACTGGCGCATCATCAACCAGTCGCCGGCGCGCAGTACCTGCTCGGCGATGCCCGGCAAGATAAAACCCAGTACGTACGTCATGCGCAGATGCTGGAGCGGACCCGCGCGGGCGATCGCCAGCGGGTGGCCGACCGACAGCGCCACCAGGCGATGCACGCGCTGCGGCGCCAGCGTGGCGACCTGCCAGCCGATCAGGCTGCCCCAGTCGTGGCCGACGATGAAGGCCTTGTCGATGTGCAGGACATCGAGCAGGCCGAGGACGTCGCTGCGCAACCTGTCCAGCGTGTAATCGGCGATGCCGCCCGGCGCATCGCTACGGCCGTAACCGCGCAAGTCCGGCGCCAGCACCCAGTAACCGGCGCCGGCCAGCACGCCGGCCTGCTTGCGCCAGACCTGGTGGGTGTCCGGAAAACCGTGCAACAACAGGACGGCAGGCCCGTCCCCGCTCGTGGTGACATGCATGCGAATGCCGTTTACGTCCAGCATCAGGGATTCGTCGATCACGTCTTGCCTCCGTTGCGCCAGCGCCGCGCCGTTGTCCGGTCCTGCGAACTGCGATGGCAAGCCATTTTACCCGCGTCCTTGCGCCGGCCACGCACGCGAGCCTGGCCAAAACGGGACGTTTCGATCTGTGGATAAGCCTATGTATATCCACAGGTACGAAATGTGGGGAAACCCGGATATCTCGCAAGTCGAAAAATTTATTCATTTTTTCCACTTGGAACATACAGGGAAAACCCACCGGCTTGCGCGCCACGTAAACGCTTGATCTTGTGGAAAAAACCCGGCTTATCCACAGATGAGCAGTACCGTTAACTACTATCATCATTCTGTATACAAGCTTTTGGTTGTAA
>DAMAFT010000130.1:0-9277 GCA_031995805.1 Massilia sp. | reverse complement strand
CGCGCGGCATGATCGGCGCCGCCTTCGGCCTGGCGCCGGGCGACGACGGCTACGAAGAACTGCGCCTGCAGTGGTTCGACCGCTACCAGTCCGCGATGGCCGAGCACAGCACGCTGTTCGACGGCATCGGCGAACTGCTGGACGGCATCGGCGCGGCCGGCATGGCCTGGGGCATCGTCACCAACAAGCCCGAGCGCTTCACCAATCCGCTGGTGCCGCAGATCGGCCTGGCGCACGCCGGCTGCATCGTGTCGGGCGACACCACCGGCTTCGCCAAGCCCCACCCTGCCCCGCTGCTGGAAGGCGCGCGCCGCCTGGGCATCGATCCGCGGCACTGCTGGTACGTCGGCGACGACCTGCGCGACATCGAGGCGGGCCGCGCGGCCGGCATGGTGACGGTGGCCTGCAACTGGGGCTATTGCGGCGCGGTCGATCCCGCCACCTGGGGCGCCGACTACCTGCTCGACACGCCGCGGCACCTGCTCGGCACGCTGAACGACCTGGTCGAGGCGGCCCGCGCGGCCGAAGCGGCGGCCTGAGACGCGCCCGCTATCGGGCGGCCGCCCTGCACTGGGCGCCGCCTTTTTCTTGCGTCCTTTCGAGTCGGTTAGTTGCAGAAATGAGCGCTGGACGGCGCCTGGTGCAAGATGCCTGATATCCGCTTACACATCTTTACGATTGATACAGCAGGTCATCTATCTCTCCACGATTCCTTTCATTAATCTGAAGCCATACGACAACACGACGTTTCAGGAGCGCAGAACATGGAAGCAATCAAGAACACCCGTATCCACCCGCTGATGGCCGCGGCCGCCGTATCGGTCATCGTCGTCAGCCTGGCCGGCACGGCCGCCATCACCGGCCTGCTGCCGAGTTCGCGCGGCGCTTCCGAGGCGCCGGCCGTGGCGATGCAGCCGGCGGCGGCCTATGCGGGCGCTCCGGTCGCCACCCTCGTGCCGCAGGCTCCAACCGTTGCCCCGGCGGGCTACGTCCAGGCGGCAACCGCCTATGCGCAACCGGCGGCGTATGCCCAACCGGCCGTCGCGGCCGCCCAACCGGCGCCCGTCATCATCAAGGAAACGGTGATCAAGGAAGTGTCGGTCAAGCAGGCCGCGCCCAAGCCGCGCCCTGTCCAGCACCACGCCAATTACGCCTACGACCGGGCGCCGGCCTACCGCGAGCCGGCGCCGCGCCCGGCCCCGCAGCCGAACTACGTGGCGATCGGCACCGGCGCCGTGGTCGGCGGCCTGCTGGGCAACCAGGTTGGCAGCGGCAACGGCCGCAAGCTGGCCACCATCGCCGGCGTGATCGGCGGCGGCATGCTGGGCAACCAGATCGCCAACCAGAATCGCTGAGCATCGTCGGCGCCGCAACAAGGAACGGGCCGCCTGTGTTAATGCACGGCGGCCCGTTCCTTGTCGTGCTTGCGGAATACGCTGACGATGATGTCGCTGGGGAATACCTTCAGCAACGGGATCGTGCACAGCACCGCCGCGTACTGCAGGTGCAGCGCCGGTCCGGACAGGTCGCCCGTGCACGCCATCCGTTCCCGCAATCCGCTGGCGCGCACCGACGGCAATTCCTGGGTGTGGACGAGATCGAAACCGCGTCCAGCCACCAGGCGCTCGAGGTTGCGCGGACGAAAGTAATGCACATGGGGCGACGGCAATCCCTTCTGCCACAGGCGGTCGAACGGGCCGCGCCATCCGGCCCGCGCGAAGACCTTGGACAGGCGGTAGAAGAAACCGGCGCTGTTGGGCAGGTTCAGGATCAGCAGGCCGCCGTCGGCCAGGCGCGCATGGCAGGCGTCGAGCGCCGCGCCGATGTCGGGGATGTGCTCGATGACGTCGTTGAACACGATGACGTCGAAGGTTTCATCCGCTTCCAGCGCATCCGGGAAATAGCCCTGGCGTACGGGCAGGCCGCGCGCCAGCGTGCGCCCGCCGACGCCGGCGTCCGGCTCCACGCCCAGCACGTCGAAATGATCGCGCGCCGTCTCCAGGAACCAGCCATGGGCGCAACCGACGTCGAGCAGGCGCCGTGCCCCGGGCCGCGCGTGGCGGCGGGCGATGGCGACGATGTCGCGGAAGTTGTCCTGCCGGAGCGCCTTGAGGCCGGCCTCGCGCTTGCCTTCGTCGAGCGGGAGCTCGGTGCTCGCCGCATTGATGGCCCCTTCCAGCGCCGCGCTCTCGTAGCCGCAACGCCGGCACGCTGCATGCCAGCTGGCCAGGCCGGCGCTTTGCGCATTGCCGCACACGATACACGCCATGGTCTCTCCCATTTTATTGTCTTCGGTGCATCTCCAGGAGCATCAAATGATAGTACAAATTCAAGTCCGAAAGTTCTTCCGTATGTACACTTTTACTTACATCTTTCCTTGACCGTGGCGCTGCACACGCGTGCGGTTTGGAGTACAATGACCATTCTTTCGTTGGGGGCGACCAGGTTTCGACGTGGGTTGCAAAGCAGCGCAGGGCATACCGAGGACTGGTTACCTCGTAAATACATCCAGAAATCAATAACTGCAAACGATAACTCGTACGCACTCGCAGCTTAATTGCTGCTAGCTCTACACCACCTCGCCCCTGGGGTGTGCCGCAAGGCTCGTAGAGTCATTTACAGGGGCTAGGACTCGACTGGGTTACCGGGTTGTTTCCGAAATTTAAGGTAACTCGCTGGTACACAGGGTGCACATCCCCGTTGTGCCGGTTAAATTAAAAGATAGTGCTAAGTATGTAGAACTGTCTGTAGAGTGCTTGCGGACGAGGGTTCGATTCCCTCCGCCTCCACCACTATTCCGAAAAACCTCTGATTCGTCAGGGGTTTTTCCTTTTCTGCCCATCCGGTTGTCGCTTGTCGCGCTGTGTCAGCGCCCCAAGGACAGGCATGGCCATCAGGCTACCATCTCATCTTCACCGCGCCCGTACGGGCATCTTGCACTTTCGTAGGCGTTGTTGAGCAAATCAGGCGAAGGCCGAGCTGGCGCTATGTGGTGTTCGTTTTATCACACCGGGGCCGTGACCGGGGTGCCCGGCCGGGTAAAGCGGTCCAGCACGGCAGCCCATACGCGTAGTTCGGCGCGCTGACGGTCGAAGTCACGTGCCATGACGCGTTCGCCCAGCAACTTGAAGCAGCGCATCCTGGTTTCCACAAGGCTGCGCCAGTGGCAACCGCTCCATCTTTTCCAGATTGTGCGTCCCAACCTGTTTGTTACCTTCGGGATATCGTTGCGTGCATCGGCACCGCAGCGGTTTGCCTTCCAAGGGCCTGGCGTGCTTGCGGGTCGGGATGGTCGCCTGAACAGCGCGCAATGCGAGGGCGTCATGAATTCGCCTTCGCCCGACATCTTGATGCCTGTGCTATCCACCAGCAGATGCAGCAGGCTTTGCGTCATCCCCATGCCAATTCATCGTCGCGTCAAGCCAGACGAGCAGCGAACCGCGTGCCTCGAGGGCTTCGTGGCACGTCTTCCAGTCGGTCGTGCGGTGCTTCCGTGGGGCTGGTTTCATCCCGTTCAGGCTACCAGGCCTACGCGCACGACGCGCGTGATCGGGTTGGCGATGGATACCGGAACCCCGGCGGGCCGGCCGCGGGTCAGGACGCCGGCCCCGGCTCCGTCCCCGCCGCCACCATCAGCTCCTTGCCCACCGCATCGTTGAACGCCGGCAGATCGTCCGGCTTGCGGCTGGTGACCAGCCGCGCGTCGACGACCACGGGTTCGTCGGTCCATCCCGCCCCGGCATTCAGCAGGTCGCGCTTCAGGCTGGGCCAGCTGGCCAGGTGCCGGGCCTGGGCGATGCCGGCGTCGATCAGCGTCCAGGGGCCGTGGCAGATGGCGGCCACCATCTTGTCCTCGACGTCGCACTCGCGGATGAAGGCAATGGCTTTGGGACTCATGCGCAGGCGGTCCGGATTGTCGGCCCCGCCCGGCAGCAACAGCCCGTCGACATCCATCGGCCGGGCGTCGGCCACGTCCATGCAGAGGCTTGCTGGACACTTGTTCCATGACACCTCCTCGACCGCGGACGGTCACGCATGACCGCCCCATTCCAGGCACGTGGAGGCGCTGGCGGCGCACGCCGCGGGATCAATGCTTCGTCTGCCCCTTCAACTCATCCAGGATGGCCTGGTTGAAGGCCGGGATGTCGTCCGGCTTGCGGCTGGTGACGAGCTTGCCGTCGACGACGACCTGCTCGTCCGTCCACTCGGCGCCGGCGTTCTGCAGGTCGAGCTGCAGCGTCG
This sequence comes from Massilia sp., assembly GCA_031995805.1. Taxonomy (GTDB): domain Bacteria; phylum Pseudomonadota; class Gammaproteobacteria; order Burkholderiales; family Burkholderiaceae_D; genus Telluria. The sequence continues at coordinate 5,035 of DAMAFT010000130.1, read as the reverse complement.
GCCAGCTGGTGACCTTCTTGCCGTTGACGAGGTCGGCGTCGATCAGCGTCCAGGGGCCGTGGCAGATCGCGGCGATCGGCTTGTTCTCGCGCCCGAATTCGCGGATGAAGGTAATTGCTTCCATCGACAGGCGCAGCTGGTCCGGGTTGGCGACCCCGCCCGGCAGCACCAGCGCGTCGAAATCGGCCGGACGGGCGTCGCGCACGTCGAGCTCGACCTTGAATTTCTTGGCCGGGGTGAGGTGGTCGAAACCCTGGATCTCGTCGCCGGTGGCCTTGGGCGAGACCAGCGTGACCTGGGCGCCCTGCTGCTCGAGGAAGCTGCGCGGTTCCGTGTATTCGACCTGCTCGACGCCGTCGGTCATCAGGATCGCGACGCGCTTGCCCTGCAGGGCCTGTGCTTTTGCTTGTGCTTGTGCCATGTGAACTCCTTGTTAGCGTTGGTGAATGAGCTAGCTGGAGTGTCGATTGTAGATGCGCGCGCGCCGGGGCGGCGCGCGCATGCATATGGATCAGCGAGAGGATCAGCCCATGAAGGCTTGCCACACCATCCACATGTTCGCGCACGAAATGACGACGAACAGGAACCAGGACAGCGCCGCCGTCCACCAGGCGTTGGCGAACTGCCCCATCAGGTCGCGTCGTCCGGTCAGGCGGATCAGCGGGTACATGGCGAACGGCAGTTGCAGGCTGAGCACGACCTGGCTGCCGACCAGCATCGTGCCGATCGCGTGGTCGCCCAGCGTCAGCACGCCGGCCATCGCCGGCGCCAGCGCCAGGCCGCGCGTGATCAGGCGCCGCTGCCAGCAGGGAATCCTGAGCTTCAGGAACCCTTCCATGATGACCTGGCCGGCGATGGTGCCGGTGAAGGTCGAGCTCTGGCCGGACGCCAGCAGCGCCAGGCCGAACAGGACCGCGGCCAGCGTGGTGCCGGCCACCGGCGCCAGCAGGTAGTAGGCCTGGTCGATTTCCATCACATTGCCGCCGCCCGGCTTGTAGAACGCGGCCGCGGCCAGCACCAGGATCGCGCCGTTGATGAACAGCGCCAGGCCCAGCGAGACGATGGTGTCGATGCGCGACATGCCGATCGCCTCCTTCAGCCGCTCCGGCGCGCCGGCGCCGGCCGGGCGCACGACGCGTGTCTGCACGACGGAAGAATGCAGGTACAGGTTGTGCGGCATCACGGTGGCGCCCAGGATGCCGATGGCGAGGTACAGGGCGTCGCGGTCGGCGATCTTGTGCAGCGACGGCACCACGCCGGCCAGTACCGCGTGGAGGTCGGGCTTGACCAGCGCCAGCTCGGCGAACAGGCAGATGCCGATGGTGGCGATCAGGCCCAGCACGATGGCTTCCAGCTGGCGGAAACCCTTGCCCTTCAGGCCCAGCACGATCAGGGTATCGAGCGCCGTCAGCGCCACGCCGGCCGGCAGCGAGACGCCCAGCAGCAGGTGAAACGCCAGCGCGCAGCCGAGCACCTCGGCCAGGTCGCAGGCGACGATCGACAGTTCGGCGAACACCCACAGCCCCTTCGCCGCGTTCGGGTGGTATTGCTCGCGGCAATGCACGGCCAGGTCCTTGCCGGTGACCAGCCCCAGCCGCGCGCTCAGGCATTGCAGCACGATGGCGGCCAGGCTCGACAGGACGACGACGAACAGCAGGTCGTAGCCGAACTGCGAGCCGCCCTGGATGGCGGTGGCCCAGTTGCCGGGGTCCATGTAGCCGACCGACACGAGCAGGCCGGGGCCGGCATAGCGCAGGACTTTCTTCCAGAACGGGATATCGTCCGGGACGGCGACGGTGCCGGAGACTTCGGACGGGCAGAACGGGGCGGTGGCGGTGGTGGGTAGCTTGAACATGGGCTTTGCGATCGTTGGGACGATTCTATCGCAAGGCCGGGGTTGCCTGAGTTCGGGGCATACCTGCCCACCATCACCGCGCGCGCCGCCCGCCCCTCATTCGACGCCGAGCACCCGCAATCGCGCCCGCAGGCGCCGGATCTCGTCCGTCATGTCGACGACCAGCGCCGCCAGGTCTTCGTTGGCGTCGAAGTCGCGCTCGATGCGCAGCAGGCGGCGGGCGCGCGCCAGGTCATGGCTGCGGAAGCGCCAGCTCGTCACCTGCACGGTGGCGATCACCGGTTCGCCCCCCAGCACGCCGGCATGGACGTGGCGCACCACCCAGTCGGGCTCGACATCGCAGGCGCGCGCCAGTTCTTCCAGGGTCAGCGCGGCATCTTCCAACAGGACACCACTCAGGCTCGCGCTCAGGTTCGTGGTTTGTTGCATGGCTTACGCTCCTACTCGTTCGCGGGGATTGAAGGCCAGGTCGCGCGCCATCTGCTCGTACAGCGCGCGCGCCCGCTCGCTGGTGGCCGGCGGCAGCACGACGTCCAGGATCAGGTACAGGTCGCCCGGCTGCGCCGCCGGGATGCCGCGTCCCTTCAGGCGCAGCTTGCGCCCGCTCTGCGAGCCGGGCGGCACCGTCACCTCGACCGTGCCGGACGGGGTCTGCACCGGAATCGAGGCGCCCAGCGCCGCCTCCCAGGGCGCCACCGGGACGTTCTGGTACACGTGCGCGCCCTCGACGCGGTAGCGCGCCTCCGGCGCGAGCTGGATCTCCAGGTACAGGTCGCCGCTGGCGCCGCCGCCCGGGCCGGGGTGGCCCTGGCCGGACAGGCGCAGCTGCTGGCCCGGCGTCACCCCTTTCGGGATGTTCACGCTGAGCGTCTTTTCCTGCATGACCGTGCGTCCCTGCGCGTCGTGCTGCGGCACGCGCATCGCGATGGTGCGCGCGGCGCCCTGGTAGGCGTCGCGCAGGTCGATGGTGATGGTCGCGTGCACGTCCTCGCCCGGCATGCGGAAACCGGCGCCGCCGAAGCCGCCCGACCCGGCGCCGCCGCCGCGCGAGCGCCGGCCGGCATGGGCGAACAGGTCGTTGAAGAAGTCGTCGGCGCCGGCGCCGGAAAAGTCGAACTGCGTGCCCCAGTCCGGCGGCGGCTGGAAGCCGCCCGGCCCGCCGCGCGGCGCCTTGCCGAGCTCGTCGTAGGCGGCGCGCTTTTCCGCGTCGCCCAGCACGTCGTAGGCCTCGTTGAGTTCCTTGGTCTTGGCGTCCGCGTCCTTGTGCTTGCTGACGTCGGGATGGTATTGCCGCACCAGCTTGCGGTAGGCCTTCTTGATGTCGGCCTGGGACGCCGCCTTGTCGACGCCGAGCGTCTGGTAGTAATCCTTGTATTCCACGAGCTTGCTCCTGGATGGGGTTGAGTGAATGGTAATGCCTGCCGCGCCGTGCCGGCGCACGGTCGAGGGCGGCCCGTTTCACTATTTGGTGACGGAAATTAACATTTCAACCAGCGCGGCGCACCATGCATGCCCGTCACCCGGCCTTGGCCGTTCGCTAGTAAAATGACAGGTTTTCCCGAGCCCTCCGCACCATGACGTCGACCGATACCGCCCAGCCTTCACCGCACCCCGTCCGCACCGAGATCGCCACCCTGTGGCGCCTGTCGTGGCCGATGCTGGTGGGACAGCTCGCGACCGTCGGCATGGGCGTGGCGGACGTGGCGATGACCGGGCACGTCAGCGCGGCCGAGCTGGCCGCCGTGTCGCTCGGCACCTCGGTCTGGTCGATCGTCCTCGTCACCGTGATGGGCGTCATGATGGCCGTGAATTCGGTCGTCGCGCACGAGATGGGCGCCGGGCGCTACGAGCGCATCTCGCATTCGGTGCGCGAATCGCTGTGGATGGGCCTGCTCGTCGGCATCGCCGGCTGCCTGGCGGCGAACGCCTGCGCCCTGCTGTTCGACCACATCGGCCTGGAGCAGGCCGTGGCCGACCGCGCCAAGACCTTCCTCCACATCATCAGCCTGGGCATGCCGGCCTTCGCCTGCTACCGCGCGCTGTACGGCTACACGACCAGCATCAACCAGACCAAGCCGATCATGGTCATCGCCATCCTCGGCCTGCTCTACAACGTGGTCGTCAACTGGCTGCTGGTGTTCGGCAAGTTCGGCTTCCCGCAACTGGGCGCGCTGGGCTGCGCGGTGGCCACGGCCAGCGGCGTGTGGCTGATGCTGGGCGCGATGGTCGCGTGGATCAGGCTGTCCAGCGCCTACCGCCTGACCTACCCGTTCGCCCGCTTCGAGGGCCCCGACTGGCGCGAGATCGGCGCCATGCTGCGCCTCGGCCTGCCGATCGGCGTGACCCACTTCGCCGAAGTGAGCGCCTTCGGCGTCATCAGCCTGCTGGTGGCGCGGTTCGGCGTGATCGAGGTGTCGGCGCACCAGATCGCGCTGAACTTCGTCTCGCTCGTGTTCATGGTGCCGCTCAGCTTCGGCATCGGCGCGCTGACCCGCGTCGGCCAGGCGATGGGCGAAGGCGATCCGGTGCGCGCCCGCTTCGTGGCCTGGACCGGCACCGGCATGTGCATCGGCTTCGGCGTGCTGTCGGCGCTGTTCATCATGCTGCTGCGCTGGCAGATCGTGGCCATGTACACCTCGGACCCGGCCGTGCAGGCCACGTGCGCGACGCTGCTGCTGTTCGCCGCGCTGTTCCAGTTGTCCGACTCGACCCAGGTGGCCGCGGCGTCCGCGATGCGCGGCTACCAGGTGACGCGCGCGCCGATGGTGATCCAGATGATCGCCTTCTGGGGCGTGGCGCTGCCGGCCGGCTGGATCCTCGGGCTGGCACCAGGCTGGTTTCCGTGGTCGCCCGACAAGCCGATGGCGGCGACCGGCTTCTGGATCGGGCTGGTGCTGGGGCTGACCGTGGCGGCGGTGCTGCTGGCCTGGGCGCTGAACAAGCTGTCGACGCTGCGCGTGCGCGAGGCGCGCGCCGCTCAGGCCTGAACGCAGTCGAGCGAGACGGTAAACACGCTGCCGGCGCCGGGGCCGTCGCTGCTGGCGACGATGCTGCCGCCATGCAGCGCGACGATGGTCTTGACCAGCGCCAGGCCGATCCCCAGGCCGCCCTGGCTCCGGTCCGGCGAGCGCTGCGCCTGGGTGAACAGGTCGAACACGTGCGGCAACAGCGCCGCGTCCA
>DAMAFT010000129.1:0-9286 GCA_031995805.1 Massilia sp. | reverse complement strand
GATCGCCGTGAGCTTGATGCCGTTCAGCTTGGCGATCTCCTCCGGGGACGTGTCGTTCGCCTTCGCGATCTTCCACAGCGAGTCGCGCGCCTTGACCTCGTAGGTGCGGCGCTTGTAGGGCCCCGGCGCATCCTTGGCCTCGGCCAGCGGGACCTCCTTCTTGACCTTCCCGCTGAGCAGCTTGACGGAGAACTGGTCCGCCCACGGCACCAGCGTCTTGATCATTTTCATTTCGTCGCTGGCGAAGCGCTGCACGTGCAGCGTCAGCGCCTGCCCCAGCTTCGAGACGAAGCCCTGCAGGTTGCCCTGCGCATCCGTCACTCCCTTGGCGACGATGCACCCGCCTTCCTTGACCTCGTAGGCGAGGTCCCCGATGCCGTTCCCCAGCGGGTCCAGCAACTGCACCTTCACCTCGCTCTTCTGGTCGTCCGTATCGGTTTGAACCGGCATGCCAGTCTGTCTCCCCGTAATTCGATTTAACAATTACGGGTGCAAGTATTGCAGATTTTCGTTCCTCAAGGCATTCAATTGAATCGTGCGCGCCGGCCGCCGGCGCGTCGTTTTGCGGTCGACTATACTGGCCTCCCGAGTGACCGATAAAAGGAGTAAACCGTATGGACAAGGATATCGGCGGCATCCCGTTCCGCCTGATGGACGGCAGCGAATCGACGCTGTCCGCCTGGCGCGGCAAGGTGGTGCTGGTGGTGAACGTGGCCTCGCAATGCGGCCTGACGCCGCAGTACGAGGGCCTGGAGCGCCTGTTCGAGGACAAGCGCGACGCCGGCCTGGTGGTGCTGGGCTTCCCCGCCAACGACTTCGGCGCGCAGGAGCCGGGCAGCAACGAGGAGATCGCGGCGTTCTGCAGCACGCGCTACCAGGTCGCTTTCCCGCTGGCGCAGAAGGTGTCGGTCAAGGGACCGCAGCGCCATCCGCTGTACGCGGCGCTGGCGGCCGGCCAACCGCGCGCCGAGGACCCGGCCGGCGGCGCCATGCGCGCCAAGCTGGAAGGCTACGGCTTCCGCCAGGACGACCCGGCCGACGTGCTGTGGAATTTCGAGAAGTTCCTGGTCGGCCGCGACGGCAGCGTCGTGGCGCGCTTCAATCCGGACGTGGCGCCGGACGATCCGCAACTGCTGGCGGCGATCGACCGCGAGCTGGCCAAGGGCGCCTGATTGCCGCAGACTCCTAGGGCTCGGTCTCCGAACAAAGCGCGTCCGGATGCTCGCTCAGTACGATGCGGCGGATCCGGTCGCGCTCGAAGAACGGCACCTCGGGGCAGTAGCGCTTGCCGGCGGCGGTAGCCACCTGCTTCCAGCGCATGGCTTCGGAGCGCACCACCTTGAGGGCGGCGTCCGGGCCGCGCTTCCAGACGTCGATGCGCGGCAGCGGCGACAATATATCTTCCGACTCGCAATCCTTGAAGTCGCCGAGCGTCAGCACCAGGCGGGCGCCGATCTGCTCGACGCGCTCGGGGAAGTCGATGCGGCCGTCGCGGTACGCGGGAATGACGTAGCAGTAGCGCCGGCTGCCGCCGACGAGTACGGGCAGCACGGCGCTGGTCACCGTCGCGCTCTCGACCAGGTTGCCGGCCTGCCAGCGATAGGTGGTCACGCCGTGCTCGCAGCAGCCGTTGCGCCACTGCGACACGACGGTGGCGTGCGGCGCGTCGAATTCCGGCGCGGTGACTTCCTGCAGCGACGCCGGCGCATCGCGGAAGCGCCCGCTGGCCCGGTCGAACAGCCAGCTCTGGTAGGGCACGTCCGGGCTGTTGGGCAGGTCCAGCGCGAGGGTCAGGTCGGGCGCGCCGTCGAAATCCGCATCCACGACGTTCGGCACGAACACGCCGCAGGTGTTCTGCGAATCGGTGGGCAGTTCCTGGAACAGCTTGCCGTCGCGGTACAGCCTGATGGCCGAGACGTGCGGCGCCCGTTCGCAGCTGTCGTCGCGGTCGGGCAGGTCGCTGGCCACGATGCGTACGTCGAAGGGAAACGGTTGCGTCTCGCGCAGGCGTAGCGGCAGGCTGCGCGCATTCTCCGGCGCGCGCCAGGTGCCGGCCGGCGCGCCATCGCGCCAGTCCAGTTCCCACGTCCCGGTCAGGGCCGCATGGGCGGACGACTTCTGCATGTCGCGCTCCGTCAGCTCGGCCTTGCCGTCCTTGACGTCGCCCTCCAGCGCCAGGCGCTTGCCCGGATCGATGGAGCAGGGTGCATAGCAGTACGAACCGGTCAACTGGTCGTCGATGCGGGTGAGCGTGACTTCGACCGGCTTGTCGCCGACCTGGCCCGCGTAGGTGCGCGTCCAGGCCGGGAATTCGACCGGGTCGTCGTCTTCCTCGGCCTGGGCCCAGGCATACGTGGACAGCAGGGGCAGCAGCAGGCAGGCCAGCAGCAGGCGGCGCAACTGCGGGGGCGGCAGGACGGCGAAGAGGGAGCGGATGGCAGGCATGGTTCGGGGCGCTTTCACCTTGTTGGCGGCTCGGGTCGGGGGACGCGTTGCCGATCGTTTCCGGTCGGCTCAACCGTGAGTGTACAAGCGTCTGCGATGCGTTGCCACTTCGTCCTGGCAAGAGCGGCGCGGATGCTTCGTACATACGCGCCGTCGCCGGCCGCCCGGATTCAGGCGGGACGCTGGTCGGCATCGCGCTGCCAGATCGTGACGCCGTAGGGCGAATCGAACAGCGGCATCGTTTCTCCCGCGGCAAAGTGGCGGCGCGAGGCGATGCGCGAGGGGGAAAAATAGTAGCCGGCCCGCGGGCACGCGGCGCCGCCCATCACGCGTTCCGTTCCGTCGTCCTGGCGCAGCTGGCCGGGCCAGATGGGAATGGTGTCTTCGGCGTCGTCTTCCACGATTTCCACGAAGTGCCAGCGGTTCGGGCGTTCGACGAAGGCCTTGCGCGCGACGGCGCTCGGCGCGACGTTGCGGAACACTTCGTTTCCGAAAAAGATATCGTCGCGAAACAGCGGGGCGAAACTCGACGTCGTGGCGAAATCGAACATCCCGTCCTCGTCGAACCAGAGTCCCTCGCGTCCCACGCTGTGCAGGGCGGCCAGGCCGACCTCGTTGAACGTGGTGGCATTGCGGAGCCGGCAGCCGTGCGCGCCGTTCCATGCGAACTGCAGCGCCGCATGCGGGTCGTCGGCGGACACGTAGACGCCGGTGCGCGGCGCCACGTCGCCGCTCGCCACCGACGTGCCGGTGTCGACCGCGAAGCGCGGGATGCGCGGGCATTCCTGCGCAAAGGCGCCGAAGCGGAAGGCGAACCCGTGGTCGTTCCAGCGGTTCTTGTGCTCGCACTGGAGCGTATTGTCGATGTCGATCGCACGGCGGTTGAGATACTCGGCCATCTGCTCGTACGCCTGCTCTTCGGCCGGGGTTGCCCACTGCATGGACGACTGGTCCACGCCACGCAGGAATTCCGATACGTAGGTGCGCTGGTACTCGCCGAACGCGCGCATTGCCAATTGCTTGGACAGGGCCTGCTGCATGTCCTTGAGGAAGGGCCAGGCGTTGTTCGACCAGTTGTTCGACGTATTGCGCGTGCCCCAGCGCGGATCGGCGAGGACGGCGTCGCGGCCCTGGGCACGGGCCTTGTCCAGCAAGGGATCGACGAATCCGTCCACGAGGTCGCCGACCAGCTTGTGCAGGCCGGCAAGGTAGTCGTGGGAAGCGTAGTGGTACAGCATGGCGGCCTGCCGGCGGCGCCATGGATCGAGGTCGGTCGTGGTTCGGGATGGTGACATGGTCTGGATAGTTTAACGAAGGTTCGTCGTCTGGCCCGGGATGTCCGGCAGGCCGATCTTTCCTCCCATCCCCGAGCCGCCGAATTCGACGTAGCCCCAGCCCGTCTCGAACGGGCCGCTGATGGCGGGATGGTTGATGTGCTGGCGCAGGGCGATGTGCTGCTTGAAGAAGTCGGCCTTTTCCGCGTCGCTCATCTTGGCCGTCAATGCATCGACGTCCGGTTTTGCCAGCGGACGCGACTTGTCGACGGCGCCATTCGGGCCGATCGGGAAATGCACCACCGTGTCGTTCCTGGCATCGGCGCGTTCGACATTGAACACGACCTGTTCCCAGCCGCCCTGCAGGTGGAAGCCCGGCAGCGCTGTTTCCGTCTGGCTCGACGCAGGACCGCGCCAGACGTTCAGCGATTCGCCGGCCTTGATGTCGTAGACGACGAACTGGCCATCGACGTTCCAGTGCGGCCACACGGCGAGGTATTTGCGCCACGCCGCTTTCGGGTCCGCTTCGCTCTGCAGTTTGCGGAAGATTTCCTCGGTCACCCAGCAATCGCTCATGGCGCGGCTGTTCGGCGCCAGGATCCTGTAGAGCCGGGCGGGGCCGCGGATCTTCTCGGGCACGAGGGTGTGGAAGGATTCGATCGACCTGTCGCTCAGGTACGGAAAAATCTCGTCCGGCGCGCGTGGCTTTCCGCTGGCGTCGACCTTGGCGGACAGTTGATCGACCTTGACGCGGTAGTCCGCCGGATCGGCCTGGTCGATCAATTTGTCGCCCGCCTTGCTCAACCACCCCGGCTGATCCCTGCGCATCAAGGCAATCGCCGCCGCCTCCGGCATCTCCCCGCGGAAGTGGATGTTCGCCGCGTCGACGATGCCGTGCTCGGCCCGCAGCGCCTCCAGTTCCAGGCGCTTGACGATCGTGTCGATCAGGTCCTGCACCGGCCGCACGGCCTGCGCCAGGTGCGCGTCCATTTTCAGGCGCACGCTGCGGACGAGTTCCAGCGCCGCCTTCGCCCTGGCGCCGATGAAGGGAATGCCGTCCACCCGGTCGACCATGGCGGCCACGGCGGCGATGCCGCGGTCCATGGCGCCCTTCAGGGCCGCCACGTTGACGCGGGCGCCGATGGCCTTGATCTCGGTGGCGAGGTAGCGGAAGATCTGGTCGATGCGCTTCATGCGGATGTACTTCTGCACGTCGCGCTGGCGCAGCCACGTGATCACCCAGGTCATGCCGTCGTCGACGGCCTTGGCGACCTGGCGCCCGCCGTAGCGGCGCACGAAGCCGAAGAAGATCTTCAGCACGCCCTTGGCCAGCGAACCCACCGTCGGGAACAGGCCGATCAGGGTCAGCACCAGGGCGACCCAGGCCCACTGGTCGGCCCAGTCCCTGGCCAGCTTGCGGCAGTTGGCGATCAGGTCGCGCAGGTCGCACACCTGGTCGACCAGCGGGATCATGGAAATCCCGGCGTCGACCAGCAATTGCGCCGTCGAGCGGTCTTCGTTGAAGTCGCCCTCGATGGCTTCCCAGAACCACACGAAGGGATTGGTGCTGGGTTCCTGCGCCTTGTCCTCGTCGCCCGTGGCCCAGGCCAGGGCGTCGCGCATCTGTGTCGTATTGATATCGGCCATTCTTGGTCCTGGATCCTGCGTCGTGCAATCCGTTACGCGTTCAACCGAGCAGCAGCTCGAGCGGCGGGGCGGGGCTGTCCTTGTCCGGCTGGCGCGGCTTGTAGACGATCTTCTTCACGGGCTTGTTCTGCACGTTCTCGTGGCGCGCCTTGCCGTCCTTGTCGAGCGTCCCGGACAGCACCGGCCCCTTGTCGAAATGGATTTCGTAGTCGACGTCCGGGATGCCCTCGGCGGTATCCGGCTCGAGGTACTGCAGCGCGATCCAGTGCCGTGCCTCGGGCTTGAGCTCTCCCGGCAGGTTGAGGAGGGCGGCGGCCTTGCCGGCGGCGCCCTCGAACGCGTGCTGCGCCCCCTTGACGGTGAAATTCCCCGGACAGGCGAACGTGATGTCGCCGCCCTCCAGCGTGATCGACGCCTCCCCGGCATGCAGCACGATCTTCCTGTTCGCCTTGACCTCGATGGCGTCCGAGACCGACGTCACGCTCACCGACTGGTCGGCCAGGATCTCCAGCCGGTCGGTGTGGGCCTGCAGCGAGACCGGCCCGTTCGCCGCGATCGCCTGGATGCCGCCGGTATGGGCGAACAGACTGGCCGCATTCGCCGCCACCGCCGACACGGTGGCGCCGGCGCTCATCTGCGCGTCGGCCTGCGTCGTCCACTGCAGTTGCTGGCCGGCGAACAGCACGGTCGATGCGGGCGTGGCCCAGTTGACGGTCGCCGGCGCGTCCAGCACGATCAGCGGCGCGCCGAAACGCTCCACCGGCTGGGCGGGATCCGCGGCGCGCGTGTCGCCCTGCGGCTTGTGCGCCGCCTGGCCGGCGACGGGGCCGTCGAATTTGCCCTTGTCCCGCGGATCGAGCAGGCCGGCGAGGTCGGCATGGGCCTGCAGCGCGTCCTGGCTGGCCAGCGCATGCTGCCGGTGCGCCGCATCGGCCAGCGTGGCGGCCAGTTCGCGGCCGGCGCGCAGCGTGCGCAGCGCTTCCAGCGCATCCATCTGGGTCGATACGGCCCGGGCGCGTGCCGCCGTGGTCAGCAGCACGCCTGCGGCGCCGCGCACGACGGCCCAGGCGTCGGTGCGCAATTCGAAGCCGCTGCCGCGGTAGGCGCCGCGGCGGGAGGTGCCGGGTTCCTGGCGCACCAGGTAGCCGAGGTTCAGCTGCGTGGCCGCCGTGCTGGTGGCCAGGCGCAGGCGCAGCTGGCCCTGCGTGTCGTCGAGCTGCCACTGGTTCCAGCCGGCGCCGTCGAAGGCGTGGGTATGGATGCCGGACAGCGCGCCGGCGTGGTTGGCGTCGGCGTCGACGCCGGGCGCATACGGCGGCCGGTCGCTGCCAGTGTACAGCTGGGCCACCACCAGCGGCCGGTCGATGTCGCCCTCGATGAAGTCCACCAGCACTTCGGTGCCGATGCGCGGCAGGAATTGCGAGCCCCAGTTCGGCCCGGCCAGCGCCTCGGCCACGCGCACCCAGGTGCCGGCGCCTTCGTCGCCGGGGGCATGGCCGTCGTCCGCGCCGTCGTGGGCCAGGCCGCCGGCGTTCGGCGCCGCGCCGCGCTGCCAGGGGAACTGGATGCGGACCTGGTGCTCGCGGTTGGTGGTGGCGACGGCGTCCGCCAGGCCGACCACCAGCGCCGTCTGCGGCCCGGGTGCGGTGACGGGCGCCGGCAGGGCGGTCGCGCGCGGGACCAGTGCCACGCTGTCGCGCACGCAGCCGAAGCGGTTGCGGTAAGTGCCGTTCTCCACGCCGCGCAGGCCCGCCGCCTTGATCTGCGGGGTGAAATTGTTGCGCGCATCGTGCTCGGCCCACAGCACGACAAAACCGTTGTCGCCGTCGGGATAGCGCTCGTGCTGCAGCAGGCGGAAGGCGTGGCCGGCGGCCAGGCGGCGCACCGCGCCGGCGCCCTCGAACACCTTGTTGTCCCGTTCCAGCGCCTGCAGCATCAGGCGGCCGTGCTCGTCCGGCGCGCCGCCGTGGATGGCGCCGCTGGCGACGCGCTCGCCGCTGCCGTCGTACACGGCCAGCAGCGGCAGCTCGCCCGCATCGAGGTCGCTGCTGCGCTCGGCGGACGGCGCCAGCAGCCGGGCCGGGTCCCAGCTGCCGATCGCCACCGCATTCGCGCTGGCGGCGCGGCGGGCCTCGAAACGGTCGATGGCGTCGTCGGCATCGCTGGCGCGCACGCCGTGGAAGCGCAGTTGCGCGTCGCCCGGCGTCTCGGGCGCGCGCGCGCCGCTGTCGAACACGACCAGCTTGTGGCGCGCCTGGCCGTCCGGACCGGCGGGATCGGGATCGCCTGGCTGGTCGTGCTCGAAGCGCCAGGACAGGCCCTCGGAGGCCAGCACGCGCCGGAAGAATTCCAGGTCGCTCTCGCGGTACTGGGTGCAGATCGGACGCGCGGCCAGCGCCTGGCGCACGTCGAACTCGAAGCGTACCTGCGGGTAGTCGGACAGCAGTTCGGCGACGATCTCGCGCACGTCCTTGTCCTGGAAGATGTAGCTGTCGCGGCGCAGGCGCAGCAGCGCCAGCGCCGGTTCCAGCCGCAGCCGGTAGCGCGCCACGCCGCCGTCGGCGCCGAGCCAGGATGCCTGTGTGCACAGGCCGTGCCAGGCGCGCCGGCCGCCGTCGGGCTGCAGCAGCGTGACGGTGAGTTCCTCGCCGACGAAGGTATCGAGGTCGAGGTCGGTGGACGTGCTGAGCGCGTCGACGTCGAAGGCATACAGTTCGTCGATGCCCTCGCGGCCGTGGAAGCGCTCGGCCATCAGCGCCTGCGGCAGCGCGCCGTCCTGGCTGCTGGCCAGCGTGACCAGGCGCGCATGCTGCGACAGCCCGGTGCCGAACAGCGCATCCGGCGAAGGCAGGAGCGCAGGCAGGTCCATCAGGGCAGCGTGATGGTGAGATTGGCCGCGCGCGGCGCCATCTTGACGACGTCGCTGTAGGCGGCCATGCGCTGTTCGCTGGCGCTGCCGAGCGAGGTGCGCAGGCCGACGTAGCCGAGCACGCAGATCAGGCCAAACACCGAGTACAACACCCACAGCGGCAGGTCGCTGCGCAGCTTGTGCACGATCTGGTCGGGACGCTCCGCGTGCGGGGCGAAGCCGCCGCGCTTGCCCTTCATGTGGGCGATCTCGTCGCCCAGGCGCGCGGTCAGGTAGTTCAGTTTTTCCGTGCCTTCGAGGATGTAGCGGCCCTGGAAGCCCAGCAGCAGGCACATGTGGAAGACCTCGAGCGCCTGCAGGTGCGCGCCGCCGCGCGCGCGCAACTGCTCCAGGCGGTTGAAGAAGTTCTCGCCGGCCAGCTGGTCGCCGAACAGCTGCAGCTGCAGCGGCTTGCGCTCCCAGGCGTCGCGGATCGGGAAGGTGGAGCGCAGGATGATCTCGTCGACGGCCGCGCAGAACGCGTACTTGGCCGCGTCGATGTCGTCCGGCGAGGCGTTCTGCTTGCGCGCGTTGCGGCCGAAGTCGTCGAGGAACTGCGTCATCTTGCGCGCGAATGCGGCGTCGTCCTGGGGCCGGTTGCCGTTCTTGAGCATGAACAGCGCGTAGAAGCCGTCGTACATCAGGTCCAGCAGCGTCTGCGGCGCAGTGCCGGACGGGGCGGGCGCGGCGGCGCCCATCAGGGAAGGTGCGGTTGCAGTCGTCATCGTGGTTGTCCTCGTCGTTGTTTTCCTGGCCGTCCGCCTGTCAGGAGGTCACGGCCACCAGTTCCAGCGCCGCATCCGACATGCTGCCCGGGACATAGATCGACATCGACTGCGCCTGCAGCATGCGCTCGTACATCTGGCCCTTGGCCTCGACGGCGAAGTACACGGCGTCGGGCCGCACCGGCACCGCGGCCGGCACCTGGGGCGCGTGCACCAGGCGCACGCCCGGCATGGCCGACAGCACGAACTTCTCGACGTCGTCCGGCGCGCCGACCTTGAAGCGCAGC
>DAMAFT010000128.1:0-9286 GCA_031995805.1 Massilia sp. | reverse complement strand
CGCCTTCGAACTCCTTGTCGGTCGACCACGAGGCTTCTTCCGAGTCGATCTTGACCATCGAGCCCGACATGTCGATCTTCCAGCGGACCGAGTCGAAGATGAAGAATTCCGGTTCCGGGCCGAAGAAGGCGGTGTCGCCGATGCCCGACGACTTCAGGTAGGCTTCCGCGCGCTTGGCGATCGAGCGCGGGTCGCGGTCGTAGCCCTTGCCGTCCGACGGTTCGATCACGTCGCACTGCATGAAGACGGTGGTCTCTTCCATGAACGGGTCGAGGTTGGCGGTGTTCGGGTCCGGGATCAGGAGCATGTCCGACGCTTCGATGCCTTTCCAGCCGGCGATCGACGAACCGTCGAAGGCGTGGCCGGATTCGAACTTGTCTTCGTCAAAGTGCGAGATAGGAACGGTCACGTGCTGTTCCTTGCCGCGGGTATCGGCGAAACGCAAATCAACGAACTTGACTTCGTTGTCCTTCAGCATCTGCATTACATCTGCGGCGGTCCTTGCCATTCGTATCTCCTGAGTAAAAAAGGGTGTCGACGACGCCAACGGGGCGTGCGACGAACGCATAAGCTATTAAGCAGAAATTATGCCAGCATTTGTCTATGAGCAAATAATCAATGAATCCTTGTGACCCCTCAAATTTGCCCATTAAAATCAAAGATCCAGGATGACTGCACAAATTTGATGCAGCTGGCGATGGATGCACCTGCTTGGTGCGGACGAGGCAGTATGCACCAAGTTGATGCCATCCGCACCAAATGTGCGCATTCGCCGACGGCGTTGCGCCAAACCGAACCAAGGAAAGGAAAACACCATGAGCACGACCGAAGAGATCCTCGCCGAGGCCCGCCGGCGCGCACCGGACCAGGGCTATGCCGGCGCCGTCACGCCGCAGGAAGCGTTCGCGCTGGTGCAGGCCGACCCGAAGGTCAGGCTGGTCGACGTGCGCACGAATGCGGAGCGCGACTGGGTCGGCCGCCCGGCCATCCCGGCGGCCCAGCACGGCGCGGTGCAGTGGAGCCTGTACCCGGGCGGCGCACCCAACCCGGATTTCGCCGCGCAGTTGCAGGGCGCGGCCGACCGGGACGACGTGGTGCTGTTCCTGTGCCGCTCCGGCGTGCGCTCGCGCCACGCGGCGCGCGTGGCGACCGAGCTCGGCTACAGGAATGCCTTCGACATCCTGGAAGGCTTCGAGGGCGACCGCGACGCCGAGGGGCACCGCAAGACGGTGGGGGGATGGTGCAAGGCGGGGTTGCCGTGGGTGGGGGCTTGAACCTGCAGCCCCGTCATTCCCGCCTGCGCGGGAACGACATTGCTACACGCCCGCCTGTGCGGCGACAGCGCCGTCCTCCCTCGCCCCGCCCAGCACCCGCTGCCGCACGAAATTGATGTGGCTGCGCAGCCCGTACAGCGCATCGGCATACGCCAGCGGGATCGAGATGTGGTTGACGCGCGCCTCGATGTCGTCCAGGCGCCGCAGCAGTTCCGCGCGCGCCTGGTCGCGGTGCTCGTCCTGCGCCCCGCTGCAGGCTCGTTCCCACGCCTGTTCCACCGCCCGCAACTGCCCGTACCAGCGGTACACGCGCGAGCGGATGCGCCACACGTACAGCGGCGGCACGATCTTCGACAGCGGGATGATCAAGGCCGCCAGCGCCACCGCCACGACCCACAGCCGGTCGAACAGGTTGGCCAGCCAGAACGACAGGTAGCGCTGCAGGAACGGCGGGCCGTCGCGGTAGTACTTGGCCGCCTCGCGCGCCACCGGGATCTCGGTGAACTTCGGCGACGGGAACTGGCCCTGCTGCTGGAACCAGCCGGCGCCGCCGTGCGTCTCGATCGCCGCCTTCACGAACAGGTCGACCAGGGCCGGATGCAGGTCCTCGCGCGCCACCAGCGTGGCCGTCGGCGCGATCAGGTGCACGTCGCGCGCCGGGACGTCGCGGCCGAGGTCGACGATCCCGCGCGGCAGCACCACGTGGGTCAGGAACGGCAGCCGGCGCGTGTAGGCCTCGGCCTGGCGGAAGTCGAACAACTGGATGCCCGGGGTCTGCAGCAGCATCTGCACCAGCGGCGCTTCCGGCGCCGAACTGAACACCAGGCCGTCGATGCGGCCGGCCAGCAATTCCACCGTGGCCGGCGTGTCTTCCAGCGCCGATATCGCCAGCTGGCCCGGTTCGATGCCGTTGGCGGCCAGCACCTGGCGCAGCAGCTTCGGCACGCCCGTGCCCTCCGGCCCCAGGTTGATGCGCATGCCCTTCAATTGCACCAGGCTGCGCACCTCGGGCTTGCCCCTGGCGGGCGCGCGCAGGAACAGCCAGACCGGCTCGGTGAACAGGCTGCCCAGCGAGACCAGGCCGCGGCGCTCGGCCTCCTCGCCGGCGGTCGAGCCGCTCTGCACGAAGGCGAGGTCGACGTCGCCGTCGACGAGGCGCTGCAGGTTCTGCTGCGAGCCGAGCGAACGGCGCAGGCCGACCTGGATGTCCTCGCGCTTCAGGATCGCCGCGTACTTGCGCCCGAATTCCTCGTAGGCGCCGTTTTCCTGGCCGGTCGACAGCACCACCGCGCGCGGCGGGGCCGGGTCGACGACGACGTAGGCCACCGCGCAGGCGGCCAGCACCAGCACGACGGTCGGCGCCGACGCGACCACGAGGTCGCGCAGCGAGACCAGGCTGAAATCGCGCAGGCGCGGGCGCTTCATCCTGCCGAGCGCTTCACTGCAGCACTTCCTCCACTGCCGCCGGTTTGTGGCGCGGCGCCTTGGGCGGCGCGTCGGCGTCGGCCGGCTTGCGCGGGGCGGGCGGGGCCTTCGGGCGGACCGGTTCGGCCGCCTTCGGATGCGCGGTGTCGGCCGCCCGGGCCGGGGCTTTCGGCGCCGCCTCGGCGGGCTTCACGGCCGGTTTCACGGCCGGCCTGGCGGCCGGCTTCGGCGCTTCCGCGGCGGGCTTGACCGTCGGCTTCGGCGCTTCCACCGCAGGCCTGGCGGCGGCCTTCGGCGCAGCCGGGGCCGGGAGCGGGGCCGCCGGCGCCGCCTCGTCGGCCTCTTCCACGGCGGCGTCGCCCGCCGCGTGCTCGGTGTCGGTGGCGACCGCGTCGGCCGGGCCGGATGCCGCCGGCACGCCCGGACGCGCCACGTGCACGCCCGGCACCATCACGGTATCGGTCGGCTGGATCATCGGCATCAGGCTCGGCGCCAGCGTCACCAGCAGTTGCACCGGCAGCGCGCTGGTGAAGTCGTAGTGGGCCGACTGCGGGCCGTGCACGTAGGCGGTCATGCTGCCGAAGAAGCGCTCGCCGATGTTGAACACGAACGTGGCCGAGCGGTTCACGTAGCGCGACTCGATCAGGCGCCCGCCGGCGCCGTAGACGTCGAAGCGCTGGTCGCCGGTGCCGGTCTTGCCGCCCATCGCGATCACGCTGCCGTCTTCCTTGACGAAGGCGGACTTGACGCGCTTGGCGGTGCCTTCCTGGGCCACGCCGTGGATGGCGTCGGCGACGGCGCGCGCCACGTCCGCGTTCAGCACCTGCTCGCCCTTCTCGTTGCGGTGCCGGACCAGGGTCTCGTACGGCGTGCCCTTGGCGAAGTGCAGCGAATCGACGCGCTCGGTCGGCTTGCGCACGCCGCCGTTGACGATGATGCCCATCAGCTCGGCCAGCGCGATCGGACGGTCGGCCGAGGCGCCCAGCGTCGTCGCGTAGGACGGCACCAGCGAATCGAACGGATAGCCCATCTTCTTCCACTGGGCGTGGATCTTGAGGAAGGCCTCGACCTCGAGCAGGCCGGCGATGCGCTTGTCCTGGGCATGCTTGCGGTGCGTCTTGAACAGCCAGGAATACACTTCCTGGCGCTCCTGCACCGAGGCGCCGGTGACCTCGTCCCAGGTCGCCTTCGGATGGGTGCGCAGGTAGCCCACCAGCCACAGTTCCAGCGGGTGGATCGAGGCGACGTAGCCGCGGTCGGCCAGCGACATGCTGGCCGGATCGTACAGCGCGTACATCTTGCCGACCTTGTCTTCCTCGATCTCGTTCTCGGATGGCAGGCTGGCGTGCAGGAAGGCGCTGAACTGCGCCAGCGAGGCGTCCGGATGGATCGTGCGGTACACGGCGGCCAGCTTGCCGGCCTTCGGGCGCACGCCCTGCATCAGGAGGCTCTCGACCTCGTCCGGCGCCTTGCCGCGGTACTTGTTCCAGAAGCGCGCCAGGAAATCCTTGCCCTCGCGGTCGGCGAAGCGCGACAGGTACTCGGCGCGGCGCGGGTCGTCGGCGTCGGCCAGCAGCTGGGCCGAGGAGCCCGGCAGCTGGAACATGTAGTAGCGCACCACGTCGCGCATCAGGCGCACGAACACCAGGTTGGTGGAATTCTGCAGCGCCTGCTGCACGGTCAGGATGCGCGAGTCGTCCAGCCGGCTGAAGTTGCCGAAGGTGTGCAGGCCGCCGCCGGTGAAGAAGGCTTCGCCCGGGCTGCCCGAGTACTTGCGCTCCATCGCCGCGGCCAGCATGGGCTTGAGGCCGCGGTCGGCGCCGGCCGGCAGCACCAGGAAGTAGTCGACGGCCCAGCGGGTCAGGCGGTCCTTCGGATCGACGTTGACGGCGCCCAGCTCCTGCTTCGACATCGGCTCGTAGCGCTTGTGCAGCTGGTCGACGATGTCGAGATAGCTCACCAGCGTGCGCAGCTTGGCGGTGGAGCCCAGGTCCAGCTTGGCGCCCTCGTTGATGTCGAGCGGCTGGTCGTAGTTGTCGGTCTGGACGCGCAGGTAGTTGACCTTGTCGCCGCGCTCCATCAGCGTGAAGCTGTAGACCACCTTGGACGGGTCGCCGTTGCCGAGCATGCCCTTGCCGGTCAGGCCGGCGGCCGCGGCGGCCTCGTTGTCGGACAGCTTGCGCAGCGCGGCCGTGACGGCCTTCTGGGCTTCGCCGTTCAGGGTGGTGACCACCGACAGGTCGAGGCGGTCGAGGTTGTACATGCGCGAGTCGCCCAGCAGGTTGGCCAGGTGGTTGCGCACGGCGTTGGCGGCCTTGCGCGTGACGAAGGCGTTCGCCGCCGGCGGCGCCACGCCCGAGGCCTGCGACGGGTGCAGGACGACGGCCAGCGCGGCGTCGCGCAGCGCCGCCGAGATGACGCCGGCCTGGGCCAGCACGCGCAGGTGGCTGTCGGTCAGGATTTCCAGGTCCTTCTCGCCGGCGCCCAGGTAGTAGGCCGGGCGGCGCTGGGCGATCGTCAGCGACAGCGCTTCCTTGTACACCAGCGCGTATTCCGGCGTGACCGTCTTGCCGGCCAGGATGCGGTTCATGTCGGCGAAGTCGCGCCCGTACCAGACCCACATGCCGTCGCCGATGCCGTTGACCTCGCCGTAGCCGGGCTTGGCCGACAGCGGCACCGTGTTCAGGTATTCGAGCACGATGCGGCGCCGCGCGCCGGTCGTGTCCTCGCCGTCCTGGTAGGCGCGCAGCATGGCCGAGGCCATCTGGCGCAGCTTGTCCGTGGTCGACGCGGTGCGGCCCTCGGGCGAGTGGCGGTATTTCTCGATCTGGGTCGCCAGCGTGCTGCCGCCGGCCACGCGCGAGCCGCCGCCCAGGCCGACCGAGTGCAGGGTCTTGTCGAACACCGCCTTCGAGAAGCGGTCCCATTCGACGGCCGGGTTGCGCTTCGGGTAGGTGGTGTCCAGCAGTTCGCGGTTCTCGATGAACAGCAGGCTTTGCACCAGCAGCAAAGGCGCCTGGTCGAACTTGTCGTACAGGCGTTCCGGGAAGCGCGCCGAGAACAGCGGCTGGCCCGCGAAGTCGAGGATGTCGAGGCCGGCGCGGGTCTTCTCGTGGTAGGGCGGATACAGGCCCATGTCGGCCAGCTCGATCATCTTGGGCGACATGCGCGCCTGCGCCTCGACCAGGTAGTCGCGCGTCTTGAGCTTGGCGAGGTAGTCCGGCAGGTTCGCATAGCCGAGGCGGTCGTCGTAGGGGCTCGACTGCGGGAAGCGGATCGCGTCGCTCGCGCCCTGCTCCATGCGGTAGCCGGACTTCTTGGCCAGGCCGGCGAAGAACTTCGCCTGCATCGCCGAGGTGCGGCTTTCGTAGACGGCGAAGGCGGCGCCGGCGGCCACGACCGCCAGCAGCAGCAGCAGCAGCGTGCGCTTGACGATGCGCCAGGCGCGCCGCGGCCTGCGCGGCGGCGGCTCGGCGCCGGCGGGATGGTCCGGGGCGGCAGCGTCGGCCTCCGCGACGGGGTCGAGCACCGAGCCGAAGCCGGGTTCGACGCGCGCCGGCTTGGCATGCGCGGAGAGGTCCTGGACCGCAGCCATGGGCACGCCGGCGAGGACGGGTTCGGACGCCCGGCCCGGCAAGGCCAGGTCGAGGAAGTGGCGCACGGCGCGGGGGACGAGACGGGACCGTCGGAGACGGCGATTACTTTCCATGATGGCTCAACCGGTTTGAAACAAAGTCCTGCAATGCCCGTCAACCTGCTCGCCATCCTGGTGCGGTCGGTTCGAGTGATCAGGTCTGCAAAAGTTCACACAACGCAGGACGATCTCACTCCGGATCGCCGCTGCCAATAGCCATCATTCCACCACACCAATGTGTCATGGGGGCCGCGCTTGTGAACTTTTTTGACGTCGTCCGTATATTTTCGCAAAAAAACAACGGCTCAGTTTGCCCCGCTGTCCACGCCCCGCAACGGCCCGACCTCGGCGCCGAGGGCAGCCAGTCCGGCCCGCATGTCGGCGTACGCCGCCTCGACCGATGCCGGCGCACCCTTGACGCCGAGTTCGATGTGGCGCCGGGTGACGGCGTCGCCCACGCTGGGCAGGCTGAACACGCGCACGCCGGGATGGCGCGTCTCCAGCGCTTCCATCAGCGGCGTCAGCACCGACTCGGCCTGGCCGTATACCAGCACGGCCCGTTCCTCCTGCGCTTCCAGGTGGAAGCGGTCGGCGTACAGGGTGTCGAGTACCCAGGCGATCATCGGCCAGGCCATCACGGGGAACCCCGGCACGAAGTGATGGCGCGCGACGGTGAAGCCGGGGATCTTGTTGTACGGGTTCGGGATCAGGCTGGCGCCGGCGGGGAACTCGGCCATTTTCAGGCGCTGCAGGTTGTCGGGCGCGGCCAGGTCGGGCTCGATGCCGGCCTCGCGCGCCGTGTCGCGGATGCGTTCCTCGACCAGCAGGCGTCCCTGCGGGTGCAGCGCCAGCGGCACGCCGAGCGCCGCGGCCGCGCACTGGCGCGTATGGTCGTCCGGCGTCGCGCCGATGCCGCCGCAGCAGAACACGACGTCGCTCGAGGCGAACGTGCGCGCCAGCAGCGCGGTGATGCGCGCCGGCTCGTCGCCCACGACCTCGGCCCAGGACAGGCGCAGGCCGCGCTCGCGCAGCAATTCGATGACCTTGGGCAGGTGCTTGTCGCTGCGCTTGCCGGACAGGATCTCGTCGCCGACGATGACGAGGCCGAATGCCGTGTTCTCCATGCCGATTCCCTTCTCCGATTGCGTGTGTGGACGCTGCAGTGTGACACGAAGCGCCCTGCTTCGCCGCACCGCTACATCCCGCCACAACTGGCGACAAAGCGCCGACAAATGCGCGCAAGACCGCGACCAGGCCCGGCTCCTAGAATCGGAAGGGCCCCGTTGCGGGCACGGGCCGCGGGCTGCGCGGCGACCGAACGACAAGAAAAGAGAGGGAATTCATGATGCAAGCAAGAGCAGGCTGGGCGGCCATCGCCGCCGTCGCCGCGCTGGTGGCCGGCTGCGGCGGCTCGGACGATCCGGTGACGCCGCCGCCGGCGGCGACCGTGCCGCCCCCCGTCGTCGCGAGCAAGGCCGAAGTGGTGGCCCGTACCAGCGGCGGCATCGGCAGCCTGGCGCTGGCCGGCACCAGCGCCTGGCTGTCGGTGTCGAACTCCAGCGTCGCCGACAGCGGCGTGTTCAAGGCGACCCTCCCCCTGCAAGCCACCTCGGCCTGGTCGGGCGTGCTGACCGGCGACTGCGGCCTGGCCCGCGAGGAAACCGGCATGCCGTCGCGCACGCCGGGCCTGCGCGCCCTCGCGTCGGGACTGTGGCTGTTCCAGACCTGGGCCGACAAGGGTCCCGATGCGCGTCCCGAGCACGCGCTGTGCTCGCTGGCCGCCGACGGCAGCGGCTTCGTGCCGCGCGACGCCGGCCTGAAGGTCTGCCACGGCGAGTTCTGCTCCACCCTGTCCCCGGGCGAGCTGAAACAGGTCGGCAACGTGCTGTACACCAGCGCCGGCGGCGGCAAGAACGTGTTCGCGTCGAACGACAAGGGCGCCACCTGGCACGTGCTGACCGGCGACTTCGACGAGGTATTCTGCTACCAGGGCACCTTCGAGGTGGTCGACGGCCGCCTGCTGATCGGCGGCGAGTGCCCGCTCGACATGGCGTACATGGAGTCCTACCAGCTCAGCGCCGACGGCATCGGCCTGGCGTCGCAGACACCGCTGGCGCTCACCGTGCCCGACCTGGGCAACCGCAACGTCCAGTTCATCAAGGCGCTGGGGGCCAAGCGCGTGTTCGCCGGCGTCGAAGGCGGCCTGCTGCGCAGCGAGGACGGCGGCCGCTCCTTCAAGTTCGTGATCGAGAACCCGATCGAGGGCGGTACCGGCGCCTACCCGTACATCCGCCACGTGCTGGCGCTGGCGAAGCAGCCCGACACCATCGTCGTGGCCGGCTTCGACAAGGCCAGCGGCAAACCCTACATGGCGTGGTCGGCCGACGGCGGCACCAAGTGGACCGACATCTCCTCCCTGCTGCCGGGCTATGCGCGCGACCTGGACGCCACCTCGGCCGCGATGGTGACCTCGATCGTGGAAGACGCGCAGGGCCGCGTGGTCGCCACCGTCAACGAGCAGGAAAACGCCCAGGGCCGCGTGGTGCTGGTCACCCTCGGCACGCCGGGACAGTAACCGCTACTCGACGGGCACGGCGGCGCTAGTTGCCGCGGCGCCGGCCCGCATGTCGGCCAGGGCCTGCAGGCAGAAGTACTGGAACCACAGCCCGGTGAAGATGAAGATCAGGAGGTACAGCCAGATCGACAGCACCGCCAGCACCGGGAACAGCACCACCGACAGCAGCGCCCCGCCGATCCACACCACGCCCGGCAGCGCGCCGAGCAGGCCGGAGACGGTGCCGATCAGGAGCAGCTCGCGGCGGCGCGTGCGCACGATGGCGCGCCGCTCCTCCAGGCTGGCGTGGATCGACAGCGCGTCGTAGCTCATCACGCGCGCCGTCAGCCAGCCCCAGATCGCGGCCTGCACCACCAGCGCCAGCGGCGCCAGCGCGTA
>DAMAFT010000127.1:0-9365 GCA_031995805.1 Massilia sp. | reverse complement strand
CAGGGCGCTGTACCGCACGGGCCTGGACAGCGCGCGCGCCTTCAACGACGCGCATCCGGACTTCCTGGCGCTGTACGGCCTCGAATGGGGCGTGATCAACAACGGCGGCCACCTGAACGTCTTCAATGCCGACGAGCTGCTGGGCTGGGAACGGACGGCGCGGGGCGAGCTGCTGGCCGATACCGAGACGGCGCGCGGCGACTACCGTGCCCTGTACGCGCTGATGAAGGCGCGCGGCTGGATCGGCCAGTTCAACCATCCGGTCGCGTCAGGCCAGTTCGCCGTGGACGGCAGGCCGCTGGCCTACACGGAAGACGGCGACGCCGCGATGGCCCTGTGCGAAGTGCTGAACACCTCGGCCTTTTCCACCAGCGAGGACGAAGGCGAGACGCGCCGCAGCAGCTTCGAGACGGCTTGCAACAAGCTGCTGGAAGCGGGCTACCACGTGGCCTTCAGCAGCAACCAGGACAACCACTGCGCCAACTGGGGGGCGTCGTCGGCCAACCGCACGGCGGTGCTGGTGCCGAACGGCGTGCCGCTCACGCGCGCCAGCTTCGTCGAAGCGCTGCGCGCGCGCCGCGTGTTCGCCACCATGGACAAGGACGCCCAGCTGGTGCTGAGCGCCAACGAGCACCTCATGGGCGCGCGTTTCGAGAACGCCGGCTCCTTGCGCCTGCGGGTGCACTTCGCCGGCAGCGCCGGACGGCAGGCGGGGGCGGTGGCGATCATGGAGGGCGTCCCGGGGCGCAACGGCGAAGTCGTGCGCCTGTCCGGGCGCGCCGACGTCGAGGTGGTGCCGGCACCCGGCCGCCATTTTTATTATGCGAAGGTGACCCAGGACGACGGCCGCATCCTGTGGTCGGCGCCGGTGTGGGTCGACCAGCTGCCCCCGGGAGAGTGAAAATGCTATCCTGCTCGCGCCCACGGCCGGCCGTGCCGCCATGAATCCATATCGAGGAAACCGAGAGTGCAATCCCTGAACCGTATCGCCGCAGCCCTGCTGCTCGCCTTTTCCGGCGCCGCCCTGGCGCAGACCGCCCCTGCCGCACCGGCCGCCACTGCCGCACCGGCCGTCGCTGCCGCCACCGACCCCGCCATCGGGGCCTGGCTCGACCAGGACGTCGAGCGCGCCATGAAGCTGTTCGACGTGCCAGGCATCGCGATCGCGATCGTCAAGGACGGCAAGGTGCTGGCGACGCGCGGCTACGGCGTGCGCAAGCTGGGCGCGCCGGACAAGGTCGACGCCAGGACGCTGTTCGAGGTGGCGTCGAACTCCAAGGCCTTCACCGCCGCCGCGCTGGCGATGCTGGTCGACGAGGGCAAGCTGGCCTGGGACGATCCGGTCACCAAGCACCTGCCGGACTTCCAGATGTACGACGCCTACGTCACCCACGAGATGACGGTGCGCGACCTGCTGGTCCACCGCAGCGGCCTGGGCCTGGGCGCCGGCGACCTGCTGTGGTGGCCGACCACGAATTTCTCGACCGACGAGATCATCCACAAGCTGCGCTTCATCGCGCCTTCCACGAGCTTCCGCAGCAGCTATGCCTACGACAACCTGCTGTACATCGTGGCCGGCAAGATCATCGCGGCCAAGTCCGGCAAGGCCTGGGGCGAGACCATTCGCGAGCGCATCCTGGTCCCGGCCGGCATGACCACCACCACCACCAGCCTGGCGGAAAACGCCGGCAATCCGGACGTCGCCAATGCCCACAGCAAGATCGACGGCAAGATCGCGGCGGTGAAGGCGATGCCGGTGCCGAACGCGGTGGGCGCGGTCGGCATCAACACGAATGCCGAGGACATCGCGCGCTGGATGAACGTGCTGCTGGCGCAGGGCAGCCTGGGCCAGGGCGCGGACGGCAAGGAAAAACGCCTGTACAGCGCCAGGCAGGCGCGCGAGATGTGGACGGCGCAGACGCCGATGCGCATCGCGGAGCCGAACCCGAAGCTGGCCGGCACCCGCGCCAACTTCGCGGCCTACGGCCTCGGCTTCCAGCTGCGCGACTGGCAGGGCAAGCTGCTGGCGCTGCACAGCGGCGCGCTGCAGGGTTTCTATTCGAAGGTGGTGCTGGTGCCGGAAGCGAAGCTGGGCGTCGCCATCCTGACCAATGCCGAAAGCGGCGGCTCGCTCAACGCCCTGCAATACCAGCTGGTCGACCGGCTGCTCAATCCCGGCGCGCAGCCGGACTGGATCGGCGCCGTGAAAGCCGTCGACGACGAGATGCATGCGAAGGAGCAGGCGCGCCTGGCCAAGGCCGCGGGCGCCAAGGCGGCGAAGTCGCAGCCCTCGCTGGCGCCCGCCGCCTACGACGGCGACTACCAGGATCCGTGGTACGGCACCGCCACCATCCGGCACGTGGGCGGCAAGCAGGTCTTCAGCTTCTCGCGCACGCCCGACCTGACCGGGGAGATGGTGCACTTCCAGCACGACACCTTCATCGTGCGCTGGAAGGAGCGCAACTTCAATGCCGACGCCTACGTGACCTTCGCGTTGAACCCGGACGGCAGCATCGAGCGCATGAAGATGCAGCCGATCTCCACCGAGACCGACTTCAGCTACGATTTCCAGGACCTGAACTTCACGCCGGTGAAGAAGAAGGATTGAAGGACTAGATCGGCGGCACCGGATTGAAGCCAGAAATGGCCCGGTACTTGCCGCTGCCGTAGCGCAGCACCTGGCGCTGGTCGATCGCGACCGGCGGTGCCAGCCGCGTCTCCGAGCGGCTGATCGCGCCCTGGTAATGGATGCTCAGGTCGCCCGGCTGCTCGCCGGCCGGCTCGACCGCCCAGGTGCTCTCGATCTCGTAGCAATCGTGTTCCTGGCCGCCCACCGTCTCGGGGCGCGCGGCCGGTTCCGCGCCGCGCGGTCGCACCAGCGGCTGCAGGCGGCGCGGGCAGTCGCCGGCGCCGGCCAGGTTGGTGCCGGACAGCGCCAGCTCCACCGCCGGCTCGCGCCGGATGCCGCCCTTGTTCACTTCGTACAGCGCCAGCCAGGTGCCGCAATAGCCCTGCCAGCAGCCGCCGTATTCCACGCCCAGTCCCTGGCGCTGTTCCGACAGCGCGACCGCGTGCAGCGTCGCCGTGCCGGCAAAGCCGCGCCAGGCGAAGATGCCCTGGCGGCCGCTGACGCGCCAGGCGCCCTTGCTGCGTTCGAACTGGTAGGCGGCCAGCGCCATCGGCGTCTGCGGCGCGGCGGCGGGCCGGCCGTCTTCCGCCGCCGGCACCAGGCCGGCGACCAGCGTCAGGCGCTCGCCGTCGCCGCGCAGCACCAGCTTCGGTTCGACCACCACGCGCACCGCGCCGCTGGCCCAGCCGCTTGCGCCGCCGCCGCCGCCGGGCGGCACCTGCACGGTGTGCACGCGGCCGCCACCGCTGTCGCTCCAGCCGGGAAAGGCCAGCGCCGCCAGCTGGCCCGGCGCCGGCAGGGCAGGCTCGGCGGCGCCGGCGTGGCCCGTGCCGGGGCCGAATAGACAGGCCAGCGTCACGGCGGCAGCAGTGCGAACGGTCTTCATGACAACCCTTGAACGTGAAATGTTAATTCTTGTGTTCCGAAATATACACGTTGCGTTCCCCGAAAAAATGCACGAATTGTCACCGTGGTGCACGGCGCGGCAGCGACGCACCGGGGTGGACGGTGGCGTGCGCGAGGCATGCATATGCGAGATGTCCGCGAAAACGCATGCGGACACATGCCGGACGCGGCGCGGACACGCTTGCGGACAGCGCCCTGTTGGAAGAACGCCCATGCTGTGCGCCGGTACGCCGATGGCATAAAGATTGCCTATTCAAAACGTCAACTTACTGCTAAGGTTTAACAGTTTTCCCATGCGAATCCATCGCATGTTCATGACGCACCGCAGTAAAACAAGAACGAGCGGTTGGTTCCCGGCCGCTGTCCGAGATGTAGCGTGATTCAGGAGACTCAATGGAACGCCGTACCTTCCTCAACATCAGCAGCCTGGCTTTCGGGTCGATGCTGGTCCCCGTGTTCGGCCGCGCGATCGCCGCCGAAGAACTGCTCAACCCGATGGCGGTCGCCGCCAAGAAGGCCCTGGCCGACACCGCCATGAACGCGGCCACGCAAGCCGGCGCGTCCTATTGCGACGTGCGTATCGGGCGCTACCTGAACCAGTACGTCATCACGCGCGACCTGAACGTCGAGAACGTGACGAACACCGAATCGGCCGGCGTGGGCGTGCGCGTGATCGCCTCCGGCGCCTACGGCTTCGCCGCCACCAACGACATGAGCAGCGACGGCGTGGCAAAAGCGGCGCGCCAGGCGGTGGCGATCGCCAAGGCCAACGCCAGGCTGCAGGGCGAACCGGTGCAGCTGGCGCCCGTGAAGGGCGTGGGCGAGGTGACCTGGGCGACGCCGGTCAAGAAGGACTGGCGCACGGTGCCGATCAAGGAAAAGGCCGAGCTGCTGATCGCCGCCAACAAGGCCGGCATGGACGGCGGCGCCAGCTTCATGCAGTCGATGCTGTTCCAGGTGAACCAGCAGAAGTATTTCGCGTCCACCGACGGCTCCTACATCGACCAGGACGTGCAGCGCCTGTGGGCGCCGATGTCGGCCACCGCGGTCGACAAGGCGAGTGGCAAGTTCCGCTCGCGCAGCGGCCTGTCGACGCCGGTCGGCATGGGCTACGAGTACCTGGACGGCCGGCCCGCGGACAAGATCAAGTCCGCCGGCGGCGTCGCCACCCTGTACACGACATCCTACGACATCGTCGAGGATGCGCGCGCGGCCGGCCGCGACGCCAAGCGCAAGCTGACCGCCAAGTCGGTCGTGCCGGGCAAGTACGACCTGGTGCTCTCGCCCGAGCACCTGTGGCTGACCATCCACGAATCGGTCGGCCACCCGACCGAGCTGGATCGCGTGCTGGGCTACGAGGCCAACTACGCCGGCACCAGCTTCGCCACGCTGGACAAGTGGGAATCGAAGAACTTCAAGTACGGCTCGCCGCTGGTGAACATCGTGGCCGACAAGACCACGCCGGGTTCGCTGGGCGCGGTGGGTTACGACGACGAAGGCGTCAAGTGCAAGCGCTGGGACATCATCAAGGACGGCGTGCTGGTGAGCTACCAGGCCACGCGCGACCAGGCCCACATCATCGGCGAGAAGGAATCGCAGGGCTGCTCGTACGCGGACAGCTGGTCCAACGTGCAGTTCCAGCGCATGCCCAACGTGTCGCTCGCCGCCGGCAGCAAGAAGATGACGCCGGACGAGATGGTCAAGGGCGTCAAGAAGGGCATCTACATCGTCGGCGACGGCTCGTTCTCGATCGACCAGCAGCGCTACAACTTCCAGTTCGGCGGCCAGCTGTTCTACGAGATCAAGGACGGCAAGATCGGCGAGATGCTGGAAGACGTGGCCTACCAGTCGAACACCCAGGACTTCTGGAACGCCTGCACGGCGCTGTGCGACGAGCGCGACTGGCGCATGGGCGGCTCCTTCTTCGACGGCAAGGGCCAACCGTCGCAGATCAGCATCGTCTCGCACGGTTCCTCGACCGCGCGCTTCAACGGCATCAACGTCATCAACACCGCCCGCAAGATCGGCTAAGGCAGGAGCACACACACCATGACCATCCTGAACCAGGAACAAACCAAGCATATCTGCGACCGCGTGCTGTCCTATTCCAAGGCCGACGAGTGCGTCGTCACCGTCGGCGGCAGCCGCGACGGCAATATCCGCTTCGCCCGCAATGCCGTGTCGACCGCCGGCCTGGCCGAAGACACCAACGTGACCGTGCAGGTCGCCTTCGGCAAGCGCCAGGGCACCGCCAGCATCAACGAATTCGACGACAAGTCGCTGGAAAAAGTCGTCCGCCGCGCCGAGGACCTGGCGCGCCTGGCGCCGGAAAACCCCGAGTTCATGCCGACCGTCGACAAGCAGGACTACAAGGCCTCGAAGACCTTCGACGCGAAGACCGCCGCCATCGACCCGGAATTCCGCGCCCAGGCCGCCGCCTATGCGATCGAGGCCTGCCGCAAGAACAAGCTGGTCGCGGCCGGCTTCTTCACCGACAGCACCGCCTTCTCGGCGGTGGCGAACTCGAAAGGCGTGTGGGGCCACCAGGACGCCACCGGCCTGGACTTCACCTGCACCGTGCGCACCGAGGACGGGCGCGGCTCCGGCTGGGTCAAGCGCTCGGCCACCGAGGCCGCCCGCTTCGACCCGCGCGAGGCGGCCGACGTGGCGATCGAGAAGGCACTGCGCTCGGTCGACGCCAAGGCGCTGGAACCGGGCCGCTACACCGTGATCCTGGAGCCGGCCGCCACCTCCGAACTGCTCGGCGCCATGCTGTCCGGCTTCGACGCGCGCCGCACCGACGAAGGCCGCAGCTTCCTGTCGAAGAAGGGCGGCGCCTCGCGCCTGGGCGACAAGCTGTTCGACGAGAAGGTGAACATCTGGGCCGACCCGTGGAATCCGGACGTGCCGGTGCTGCCGTGGGACGGCGGCAGCCTGGTCGCGCGCCAGCGCATGGAGCTGATCAAGGACGGCAAGGTCAACGCGCTGCAGTACTCGCGCTACTGGGCGCAGAAGAAGGGCGTGCAGGCGACGGCGCGGCCGGGCAACATCATCATGGCCGGCACCGACAAGTCGACGCTCGACCTGATCGCCAGCACCAAGAAGGGCATCCTGGTCACCCGCACCTGGTACATCCGCATGGTCGACCCGCAATCGGTGCTGCTGACCGGCCTGACGCGCGACGGCACCTTCTACATCGAGAACGGCAAGATCAAGTACCCGATCAAGAACTTCCGCTTCAACGAGAGCCCGGTGACCATGCTGAACAACATCGAGGAGATCGGCAAGCCGGTGATCATCGGCGGCGACGAAGTGCCGTACCAGATGGCGATCCCGCCGATGAAGGTACGCGACTTCAATTTCACGTCCTTGTCGGACGCGGTTTGATCCGCGGACGCAGCGCGGACACGAAGCACGTAGGGTGGGCACCCCGTGCCCACCATTGCATCCCAACGGAGCACGAATGGAACGCCGTACCTTCCTGAAAATCGGCGCCGGCAGCGCCGGCGCCATGCTGGTCCCCGTCTACGGCCACGCCATCGCCGCCGAACAGCTGCTCGAGCCGCTGGCCGCGAGCGTCAAGAAGTCGCTGGCCGACGCCGCCATGGACGCCGCCAGGAAGGCCGGCGCTTCCTACTGCGACGTGCGCATCGGCCGCTACCTGAACCAGTACGTCACCACGCGCGACCTGAACGTCGAGGGCGTGACCAATACCGAATCGACCGGCGTGGGCGTGCGCGTGATCGCCGCCGGCGCCTACGGCTTTGCCGCCACCAATTCGCTGCACCCGGACGCCGTCGCCAGGGCCGCGCGCCAGGCCGTGGCCATCGCCCGGGCCAATGCGAAGCTGCAGGCCGAGCCGGTGCAGCTGGCACCCGTGAAGGGCGTGGGCGAAGTC
Organism: Massilia sp.; assembly: GCA_031995805.1. Lineage (GTDB taxonomy): Bacteria > Pseudomonadota > Gammaproteobacteria > Burkholderiales > Burkholderiaceae_D > Telluria. Next base: position 1,932 of record DAMAFT010000127.1, on the reverse strand, counting down.
GCCTGGGCCACGCCGTTCAAGCGCGACTGGCGCACGGTGCCGGTCAAGGACAAGGCCGAGATGCTGATCGCCGCCAACAAGGCAGGCCTGGACGCGGGCGCCAGCTTCATGACGGCGAACCTGTTCCAGGTGAACCAGCAGAAGTACTTCGCGTCCACCGACGGCTCGTACATCGACCAGGACATCCACCGCCTGTGGGCCCCGCTCACCGCCACCGCCGTCGACAAGGCGACCGGCAAGTTCCGCTCGCGCGCCGGCCTGGCGCCGCCGGTGGGCATGGGCTACGAGTACTTCGACGCCAGGCCCGAGCACCGGATCCGCGCCGCCGGCGGCGTCGCCACGCTGTACGACGGCGGCTACGACATCGTCGAGGAAGCGAAAAGCGCCGGGCGCCAGGCGCGCGAGAAGCTGACCGCCAGGAGCGTCGATCCGGGCAAGTACGACCTCGTGATCGCGCCGGAAAACCTGTTCCTCACCATCCACGAATCGGTCGGCCACCCGACCGAGCTGGATCGCGTGCTGGGCTACGAGGCCAACTACGCCGGCACCAGCTTCTGCACGCTGGACAAGTGGGAATCGAAGCGCTTCAACTTCGGTTCGAAGATCGTCAACTTCGTCGGCGAGAAGACCACGCCCGGTTCGCTGGGCGCGGTCGGCTACGACGACGAGGGCGTGCCGGCCAGGCGCTGGGACATCGTGCGCGACGGCATCCTGGTCAACTACCAGGCCACGCGCGACCAGGCCCACATCATCGGCGAGAAGGAATCGCACGGCTGCTCGTACGCGGACGGCTGGAACACGGTGCAATTCCAGCGCATGCCGAACGTGTCGCTGGCGCCGGGCAAGGCCAGGCTGACCCCGGACGAGATGGTCAAGGGCATCAAGAAGGGCATCTATATCATCGGCGACGGCTCGTTCTCGATCGACCAGCAGCGCTACAACTCGCAGTTCGGCGGCCAGCTGTTCTTCGAGATCAAGGACGGCAAGATCGGCCAGATGCTGGAAGACGTGGCCTACCAGTCGAACACGCAGGACTTCTGGAATGCCTGCACGGCGATCTGCGACGAGCGCGACTGGCGCATGAGCGGCTCCTTCTTCGACGGCAAGGGCCAGCCGAGCCAGGTCAGCGCCGTCTCGCACGGGTCGGCGACCACGCGCTTCGACGGCATCAACGTGATCAATACCGGCCGCAAGATCGGCTGAACGGAAGGGCAGGGCATGGCCGTCTTCGACTTCTATTTCACGCGCCTGACCTACGAGTCGGGCGACTGGGACGTCGACCAGCGCATGCCCAGCAACGTGCTCAATTCCCTGGTCGAGTACACCACGCTGCGCGTGGACCCGGCCGAGCGCGTGATCGCCCTGTCCGACCCGAAGATGCTGGAAGCGCCGTTCTGCTACCTGGCCGGGCACAAGCTGGTGCAGTTCACGCCCGCCGAGCGCCGGAACTTCGAGCGCTACGTGAAGGGCGGCGGCTTCGTCTTCGTGGACGACTGCAACCACGACATCGACGGCCTGTTCGCCAAGTCCTTCGAGGCCGAAATGGCGCGCATCTTCGGCGCCCGGGCCATGAAGAAGATCCCCAACGACCACCGCCTGTATTCGAGCTTCTTCCATTTCGACGGGCCGCCCAACACCGCGGTGGAGCTGAACGGCTGGGGCGACGACCTGGTGCACGAATACCTGCGCGCCATCGAGGTGAACGGCCGCATCGGCGTGCTGTACTCGAACAAGGACTACGGCTGCGAGTGGGACTACGACTTCCGCAACAAGCGCTGGCTGGCGGTCGACAACACCCGCTTCGCGGTCAACATCATTCAATACGCTTTGGGAGCATAGTCAGTGGCACAGCAAGTGGCGTGGACGGAGAACGAGATCGCCGACCTGGTCGGCAGGGTCGAGGCGCTCAAGGCCAGCATGGGCCGGGTGATC
>DAMAFT010000126.1:0-9388 GCA_031995805.1 Massilia sp. | reverse complement strand
GGCCGATGCCGCCAGCGTGTTCCGCCTGCAGGGCGGGGATGCGCCAGGGGCTGCCCTTGCGCAGCCGGGCCGGCGCAGCAAGGTCGCCGGGCGACTGGCCATGAATGCCCACGTTGGTGCATAAAATGCGCCAACATGGTGCGAAATGCGTGCAGTTCACGGACCTGATGTAAGTGTGCAACATATTGTTCGGCTTCTGTATCCAGAAGTCGATAAGTTTCCACAAGGAACAATCAACGCGTTCTAGAATCGGTGGCATTCCGTGAATTTCCTTGCCGTCGCCGGTCGCCGCCATGTTCCAGAACCTGAGCATCAAATCCCGCCTCGTCTTCCTTACCGCCCTGCTGAGCCTGATTGCCATCGCCGTCGGCGCCGTTGGCCTCGTGAACCAGGGCGCCACCAATGCCGCGCTGGGCACCGTCTATAACGACCGCCTGGTCGTGATCGCCCAGCTCAACCGCATCCTGTCGCTGATGCAGGAAAACCAGCAGGGGCTGACCGGCGCCGCGCTGGAGCCCGACGCCGACCACGGCCCGGTGCTGCAGGAAGTGGCCGGGCGCATCGACGCCATCACCGGCCTGTGGAAGGACTACAAGCAGACCCGCATCACGCCGCAGGAAGACGCGCTGGGCCAGCGCTTCATCGACAGCCGCACGGCATTCGTCGCCGACGGTCTCCGGCCGACCATGGCCGCGCTGCGCGAACGCGACGCCGCCAAGACCCAGGCACTGGTCACGGGCGCCCTGGCACGCCTGTACCAGCCGGTGCGCCGCAACATGGAGGCGCTGGTGCAGTTGCAGATCGACGTCGCCAAACAGGAATACGATGCCGCCCTGGCGCGCTACGAGCGTGCGCGCAACTGGTCGATCGCCCTGGTCGCGGCGGGCACGCTGGTCGGCGTGGCCGTGGCCTGGCTGCTGATCGGCGGCATCAGCCGCTCGCTGGCCGAGGCGCTGCGCCTGGCCGACAGCGTGGCCGAGGGCGACCTGACCCAGGTCATCCGCATCGAGCGCAACGATGAAACCGGCCGCCTGCTGGTCGCACTGCAGAAGATGAACGGCGCACTGGCCGGCATCGTGGCGCGCGTGCGCAGCGGCACCGAGACGATCGGGACCGCATCGAGCCAGATCGCGGCCGGCAACCAGGACCTGTCGAGCCGTACCGAACAGCAGGCCAGCGCGCTGGAAGAGACGGCGGCGTCGATGGAGGAACTGACCTCGGCCGTGCGCCAGAACGCCGACAATGCGCGCCAGGCGAATGCGCTGGCGCAGGCGGCGTCCGGCGTGGCCGACCGCGGCGGCGCCGTGATCCGCCAGGTGGTCGACACCATGGGCGGCATCAACGAGGCGTCGCGCCGTATCGCCGAGATCATCGGCGTCATCGACGGCATCGCCTTCCAGACCAATATCCTGGCGCTGAACGCGGCCGTCGAGGCGGCGCGCGCCGGCGAGCAGGGGCGCGGCTTCGCCGTGGTGGCGTCGGAAGTGCGCAGCCTGGCGCAGCGCTCGGCCACGGCGGCGAAGGAAATCAAGGCGCTGATCGAGGACTCGACGGCGCGCGTGGACGAGGGCGGGCGCCTGGTCGGCCAGGCCGGCGCCACCATGCAGGAACTGCACGCCAGCGTGCAGCGCGTGACCGACATCATGAGCGAGATCACCGCGGCCAGCGTGGAGCAGACGGCCGGCATCGAGCAGGTGAACGTGGCGGTGACGCAGATGGACCAGGTAACGCAGCAGAACGCCGCCCTGGTCGAGGAAGCGGCGGCCGCGGCCGACGCCATGCAGGAGCAGGCGCGCGGCCTGGCCGAGGCGGTCAGCGTGTTCCGGCTGGCGCGCCAGGACGCCGCGCACGACCAGCGCGCGCCGCGTGCGGTCGCGCCGCGGCGCGCGCTGGCCGTGCGCGACTGATCAAGCCTTCGCCTTGGCGGCGTGCAATTGCTCGCGCAATTGCTGGCCGTTGGAGTGGCTGTAGTCCTTGTTCAGTTCGAACTCGACCATGGGCTGCAATTGCTTGTCGAGTTCGCCGCGCAGCACGCCCAGGAACTTCGGCTCGGCCACCAGCACCAGCTTGCCGAAGCGCTTGTCCTGCGCGCCCTTGAGCAGGGTGGCGCAGATCTGCTTGGCGAACAGCGCCGCGTCGTGCTGTTCCGGCGTCTGCGCCGGCTCGTACTGCTTGTTCGGCGTGGCGCCGCCCGTGTTGTGGATGCTCTGGCCGGCCGCGGTGGTGCCGATGCGGTCGGTATTGATGTCGATGTCGCGTGCCCGCGCATTCGGGCTGACCAGGTCCTCGACTTCCTCGTACGGTTGCTGCGGGTCGGACTCGGCGAAGATGCGGGCGCGTCCTGCGTCCGCGGAAACGATCCAGGTCGTACTCATATTCCCTCCTTTTATTCAAAGAAAAGTTTCTTCGTACATAGCCTGTCATGGCCATGCATGTTGAAGGGCAGTCTATCCCAAGCAGTTTTTTCGGGGGGTACGGTAGGGCCGAACACATGCATATCGCGCTATCACACCGGCGTGTCAAAAAGATGACACGCCCATTCGCGATAGCAAGATTTGACAAACATGGACAAACATTCAACGACACAATGCGATCCATACGAAGACGAGAGACGCTGCAGCGTCCGCCGAATTCGAAACTGGCAAGTACGACTTGAAGAGCGCCGCGGCAAGCGGTCACACAGTTTTGGGAGAGCACATGAAGCATTCGTTGGGACGGAAGACAGTGGCGCGCACGGCGATCGCGAGCGCGGTGGCGATGTTGGCGATGGGCCTCATGGCCCAGGCCCGGGCGCAGGATTCTCAGCAGGCCAGTGTCGGCGCGGGGCCCCAGCCCGAACGCCCGGGCGATGCGCAGACCGTCATCGTGACGGGCGTGCGCGCCGCGCTGGAACAGTCGCTGCGCCAGAAGCGCAATGCCGACGCGGTGGTCGAGGTGGTGACGGCCGAGGACATCGGCAAGATGCCCGATAAAAACGTGGCCGACGCGATCCAGCGCCTGCCGGGCGTGAACACGCAGTCGTCGGCGGGCGGCGAGGGCGGCTTCGGCGAGAACGACCGCGTCAGCCTGCGCGGTACCAGCCCCAGCCTGCAGCAGACGCTGTTCAACGGCCACGCCATCAGCACCGGCGACTGGTTCGTGCTGAACCAGATCGGCGGCAACGTCGGCCGTTCCAGCAGCTTCTCGCTGCTGCCCTCGGAACTGGTGGGTTCCATCGTCGTGCAGAAGAGCGCGACGGCCGACCTGGTCGAAGGCGGCGTCTCCGGCGCCATCAACGTGATCACGCGCCGCCCGCTCGACTTCAAGCAGGCGCTCACGGTCGAAGGTTCGGTCCAGGCCAACTACAACGACCTGGCCGGCAAGACCGAGCCGCAGGTGTCGGCCCTGGTCAGCTGGAAGAACCCGGCCAACAATTTCGGCGTGCTGCTGCAGGGCTTCTCGGAGAAGCAGAGCGTGCGCCGCGACGGCCAGGAAATCCTCGGCTACACCCCGATCAGCGCGAGCAGCGCCGCCGCCCAGGCCAATCCGCAACTGGCCGGCGTGGTGGTGCCGACCTTCATCGGCGCCGCGCTGTTCGAACAGACCAAGAAACGCCAGGGCGGCGCCTTCGACATCGAGGCCAAGCCGTCGCGCGACGTCGGCATCGACCTGAACGGCTTCTATTCCAAGCTGGAAGCGCCCCACCAGAACACCAACTGGCTGGCCGCGCCGGCCAACTCGATCAACAGCGCCGGCCTGATCCCGCAGAACCCGACGATCCGCAACGGCACGCTGGTGGGCGCCGGCTTCGCCAGCAACTCGGGCGAAGTCGACAACATCTACCGTCCGGATGCGGGCGGCGAATCGTGGTACGTCGACCTGAACGGCCGCTGGCGCGTGAGCGACGACCTGAGCTTCACCGGCAAGATCGGCAAGACCCACGGCGTGGGCTACGACCGCAACGACGTGTACTACCAGAACAACGTCGACGGCGGCATGGTCTATGGCCTGAACGGCCTGTCGCCGGCCACCGTCAGCTACCCGGGCGGCACCACCAACAAGCCCGGCTCGACGGCCTGGGCCGGCGGCGGCGAGGCGCAATCGGTCGACCAGGAAAAATACGGCCAGGTCGACGGCGAATGGCGCCTGCGCGGCGACACCTTCCAGGCCGTGCGCTTCGGCGGACGCTGGACCGACCACAAGCGCACCGCCGAGCACCCGCTCGAGACGCGTCCGGGCGCCCTGGGCTTCAGCAATCCGGGCCCGGCGTGGAACGGCGAGAAATACCCGTCCGACTTCGGCTCCGACCTGGGCGGCAGCATCTTCAACGACTACTTCAAGTACAACGGCGCGGCGCTGGGCGCCTGGGGCGCGGTCCCGGGCAACCGCCTGCTCGACTACACGCTGCGCCACAACTGGCTGGACGAATTCCAGGTCGGCGAGAAGACCGCCGCGCTGTACGGCATGGTGGACTTCGCGGGCGACCGCTGGAGCGGCAACGTCGGCCTGCGCGCCGTCGAGACGCGCCAGACCACGATCGTCAACCTGCCGGGCGGCACCAACCCGATCACCGGTTCGGCGTTCGGCCCGTACACGCCGACGCAGTTCAAGCGCACCTACCGCGACTACCTGCCGAGCGCGAACGTCAAGTTCGACGCGCGCCCCGACCTGGTGGTGCGCGCCGGCATCGCCAAGACCATGGCGCGTCCGGACTACAGCGCGCTGGGCGGCTCGGTGTCGCTGAACGACGATGCGCTGTCGGGCAGCGGCGGCAACGTCAACCTGGATCCGATCCGCGCCGTGAACTACGACCTGTCGGCCGAGTGGTACTACATGCCGAAGGCGCTGCTGTCGGCCGGCGTGTTCTACATGGACTTCAGCTCGATCGTGGCCCAGGGCACCAGCACCGGCAGCTACTACAACAACAAGCGCGGCGTGTTCACCGACTACCAGATCACGTCGCCGTACAACACCGGCGCCAAGAACAAGGGCGTGGAGCTGAGCTGGCAGCAGCCGCTGTGGGGCAACTTCGGCATGCTGACCAACTACACCTACGCGGACGGCGAACTGGACGACGGCGGCGAACTGCTGAACTCCTCGCGCAATACCTGGAACGTGACCGGCTACTACGAGAACGACCGGTTCAGCGCGCGCCTGGCCTACAACTACCGCTCGTCCTACAAGGCGGGCGTGGACCGCGGCGCCAGCCAGCACGTGGATGGCATGCCTTCGCTGGCGGCATCGGTCAACGTCAAGCTGACGGAAAACCTGACCCTCACGTTCGACGGCCTGAACCTCACCAACGAGACGATCAAGATGTACGCCGAGAACAAGGACCGGCCGCGCGCGTTCTACTCGAACGGCCGTACCTTCTACGTCGGCCTGCGCGGCAAGCTCTGATGCAGCAGCGCACGCAGCAAGGGCAAGGCACGCCCGTCGCCCTGGCGTGGGAGTGCCTGGACAACCTGGTCGACGAGCAGGTGTTCGCGGCGCGCCTGGCGCTGCGCAACGTGTCGGACCGGGCGATCGCGCCGGGCTGGGCGGTGTACTTCAACACCGCCCGCCCGCCGATCGCGGCCAGCGTCGGCGCCGGCCACGCCATCGCGCACCTGAACGGCGACCTGTTCCGGCTGGCGCCGACCGACGGCGCCGCCTGGCAGCCGGGCGAGGTGCGCGAGGTGCGCTACCGGGGGCGCTTCTGGGCCATCAGCACGACCGATGCGCCGCTCGGCTTTTATATCGTCGAGGCGGACGGCGCGGTGACCGACCTGGGCGATCCGCAGATCCTGCCGTTCGCGCGGCCGGAGCAGCTGGCGCGCCACGGCGGCGACCTGCTGCCGCCGGCCGATGCGGCCTGGCGCTGGCGCGAGAATGCGCGCCTGTCCCTGCTGCCGCGTGAGCGGGTCGGACGCATCACGCCGAAGCCGGCCGCGGCGCGCTTCGCCGGCGGCGCCTGCCTGCTGTCGGCGGACAGCGCGATCGGCACCGATGCAGCATTGGCCGATACGGCGCTGGCCGGCGAAACCGCCTTCCTGCGCGCGCTGCTGGGCGGCCTGCCGCGCCGTCCCGGCGCGGCGCGCATCGCGCTCGAGATCGGGCCGGTGGCGGTGGCGGGGCTCGAGGCCTACCGCCTCGCCATCGGGCCGGATGCGGTGACGCTGCGCGGCGCCTCCGCCCACGGCGTGTTCAACGGCATCCAGACGCTGGCCCAGCTGCTCGACGAGGACGGCAGCGTGCCGGTGGGGGAGGTCGAGGACGCGCCGCGCTTCGGCTACCGCGGCATGATGCTGGACGTGGCGCGCCATTTTTCCACCCGCGAGACGGTGCTGCGCCTGCTCGACTGCATGGCGCGCTACAAGCTCAACCGCCTGCACCTGCACCTGACCGACGACGAGGGCTGGCGCCTGCGCATCGATGCGCTGCCGGAACTCACCGACATCGGCGCGCGCCGCGGCGTGGCGCCCGACGGCGGCGCGCTGCCGCCGTCCTTCGGTTCCGGCGCCGCCGTCGAGGCCTCGGCCGGCACCGGCTTCTACGAGGCCGAGGACCTGGTCGCGATCCTGCGCCATGCGCATGCGCGCCACATCGAGGTGGTCCCCGGCTTCAACATGCCGGGCCATGCGCGCGCCGCCGTGGTGGCGATGCGCGCGCGCCACGACCGCCTGCTGGCCGCCGGCGACGTCGAAGGCGCCGAGGAATACCTGCTGAGCGATCCGGACGACGCCTCCGTGTACGAGTCGGTGCAGATGTGGCACGACAACGTGATGTGCATCGCGCTGCCCTCGGTCGACCGCTTCGTCGATACCGTCGTGACCCACGTGGCCGCCCTGTACCGCCGCGCCGGCGTGCCGCTGCACGCGATCCACACGGGCGGCGACGAGGTGCCGGCCGGCGCCTGGCTCGGTTCGCCGCGCTGCCAGGCGCTGATGGCCGAACGCGGCTGGGACGCCGACCGCCTGCACGCCGATTTCGTGGGGCGCTGCCGCGCGATCCTGGCGCGCCACGGCCTGGCCTTCGCCGGCTGGGAAGAGAACGCCGTGATGCAGGGACCCGACGGCGGACCGGTGCCGAATCCCGAGTTCGCCGGGCCGGATTTCCACGTCTACGCCTGGAACAATGCCTGGGGCTCGGGCCAGGAAGACCTGGCCTACCGCCTGGCCAACGCCGGCTACGACGTGGTGCTGGCGAACGCCGCCAGCCTGTACTTCGACCTGGCGTATGCCAAGGATCCGCACGAACCGGGCTATTACTGGGCCGGCTTCGTCGGCACCCGCGAGGCCTTCGCCTTCCGTCCGCTGGAGATGCTGGACGGCGCCGCCGTCGATCCGATGGGGCGCGCGGTGGCGCCGCAGCGCCGGGCCGCGATGGCGCGCCTGGGGGACGCGGGACGGGCGCGCATCGCCGGCCTGCAGGGCCAGCTGTGGGGCGAGAACGCCTGCTCGCGCGCACGCGTCGAGTACCTCGCCATGCCGCGCATGATCGCGCTGGCCGAGCGCGCCTGGGCGCCCGATCCCGGCTGGAGCGCGGCGGCCGGCGGCGAGGACGACGTCGACGGCGACTGGAACGAGTTCGCCAACCGCCTCGGCCAGCGCGAGCTGGCGCGCCTGGACCGGCCGCCGCTGTCCTGGGGCTACCGCCTGCCGCCGCCGGGCGCGCTGCGCGAAGGTTCGACCCTGCGCGCCAATGTCGCCCTGCCGGGCCTGGCGCTGCATTACACTCTGGACGGCAGCGAGCCGACGCCCGCCAGTCCGCGCATCGATGGCGGCGGCGCCGTCGACGCCGGCCCGGACGACCGCGTGTTCAAGGTCGCCACCTTCGACACGCGCGGCCGCAAGAGCCGTACCGTCACCCTCGACCTGGAACCGCATGGACAAGGCATCTCCTGAGCAGTTGCAACCGCACCCCGCATCCTCCCCGGCACGCCATCCGCTGGCCTGGGTACCCACGCTGTACCTGGCCCAGGGCCTGCCGTTCTACGCGGTAGCGCTGGTGGCCGGCCTGATGTTCAAGAGCATGGGCGTGCCCAACGAGCAGATCGCGCGCTGGACCGGCATGCTGGGCCTGGCCTGGGTGTTCAAGGCCCTGTGGAGTCCCTTCCTGGAGCTGGCGCCCAGCAAGAAGCGCGTGGTGGTCGCGCTCCAGGTCGCGGGTGGCGCGGCCCTGGGCGCGCTGGCGCTGGTGCTGCAGCTGCCGGCCTGGTTCGCGCTGGCGATCGCGCTGCTGGGGGTGGTGGCGCTGGCGTCCAGCACCCACGACATCGCCGCCGACGGCCTGTACATCGCCAGCCTGTCGGCGCGCCAGCAGGCCGCCTATGCCGGCTGGCAGGGCGCCTTCTTCAACGGCGCCAAGTTCCTGTCGCTGGGCGGCCTGGTGATCCTGGCCGGCTTCCTGGAGCAGCGCATCGGCGCGCCGGCGGCATGGTCGATCGTGTTCGGGCTGCTGGGCGCCTTGCTGGCCGGCCTCGGGCTGTACCACGCCTGGGCCTTGCCGGACACGCGTGCGGCTGCCGGCCCCGCCGGCTCCACCGTCCCCGCGGCCTCGGTGCGCGGCACGGCGGCGCTGCTGCTGGATGTGATCCGCGCCTTCTTCGCCAAGCGCGGCATCTGGCTTGGCATCCTGTTCATCGTGCTGTTCCGCCTGGGCGAAGGGCAGGTGCAGACCATCGGCCCGCTGTTCCTGCGCGACGCCCGCGCGATCGGCGGCCTGGGCCTGTCGACCCAGGAAGTCGGCGCCATCTACGGCACCGCCGGCACGGCGGCCTTCCTGGTCGGCAGCGTGCTGGGCGGCTGGTTCACGTCGCGCATCGGCCTCAGGCGCGCGATGCCGCTGCTGATCCTGGCGATGAACGTGCCGAACCTCGTGTTCTGGTACCTGAGCATGGCGCAGCCGGATTCCCTGGGCCTGGTCACGGCGGCGCTGGCGGCGGAGATGTTCGGCTACGGCTTCGGCTTCGTCGGCATGATCCTGTTCATCATGCAGGTGATCGCCAGCGGGCCCTACCAGACCGCCCACTACGCGCTCGGCTCGGGCTTCATGCAACTGGGCTTCGTGCTGTCGAAGGTGGCCAGCGGCGACATCCAGCAGGCGCTCGGCTACCGCCATTTCTTCCTGTGGGCGGTGCTGTCGGCCATTCCCGTACTGCTGCTGACGCGCTTCGTGCGCCTCGAACCGGAACCGCAAGCGCCCGCGCACTGACGCTGTTCCGTATCCATCCGTTCACGCGTTCCCCTTGAAATACTCCCTTAATACTCCAATTGGAGTATAAAGGGAGTATGGATCAACCGAGGAACGCGCCATGAAACTCGTCGACAACACATCGAAGCTGCCGGATACCGACAAGGTCACCATCAACCTGGGCCTGGTGGACCTGGCCCAGATGGACCTGCTGGTCGAAGAAGGCTTCTATACC
>DAMAFT010000125.1:0-9396 GCA_031995805.1 Massilia sp. | reverse complement strand
CCAGGCCGCGCGCCTGCTCCTGCATGGCGTCGGCTGCTGCCGCCGCCTCCTCGACCAGCGCCGCATTCTGCTGGGTGACCTGGTCCATCTGCACGATGGCGCGGCTGACCTGGTCGATGCCGGCGCTCTGCTCGCCCGAGGCGGCCGCGATCTCGGCCATGATGACACTGACGCCGTGGACGCTCTCGACCACTTCGCGCATCGTCGCGCCAGCCTGGTCGACGAGGCGCGAGCCGGCGCCGACGTTGGCCGCCGAATCGTCGATCAGCGCCTTGATCTCGCGGGCGGCGGCGGCCGAGCGCTGCGCCAGCGTGCGCACCTCGCCGGCCACGACCGCGAAGCCGCGTCCCTGCTCGCCGGCGCGCGCCGCTTCCACGGCCGCATTCAGCGCCAGGATATTGGTCTGGAACGCAATGCCGTCGATCACCGAGATGATGTCGGCGATCTTCGCGGCCGACGCATCGATCGCGCCCATGGTCCGCACCACCTGCGCCATGACGTCGCCGCCGCGCGTGGCGACAGCGGACGCCGAGGCCGACATGCGGTTGCCGCGCGCGGCATTCTCGGCGTTCTGCTTCACCGTCGACGCCAGTTCTTCCATCGACGCCGCGCTCTGTTCCAGCGCGCTGGCCTGCTCTTCGGTACGCGATGACAGGTCCAGGTTGCCGGCCGCGACCTGCCCGGCCGCCGTCGCGATCGCGTCGGCGCCGCCGCGCACCCGCGCCACCAGGCCGTTCAGGTTGTCGTTCATGGTCCGCAGCGCGGCCATCAGTTCGCTGGTCTCGTCGCGCCCGTCGACCTCGATGCGGCTGCCCAGGTCGCCGGCCGCGACCGCGTTCGCGACCGTCACCGCCTGGCACAGCGGACGCACGATGCTGCGCGTGAGCCGCCACGCCAGCAGCGCGCCCAGCGCCAGTGCGCCGGCGCCGACGGCCGTCAGCACCAGGCGGCCGCTGGCCACCGCCGCCGCCACGTCGCGCTGCGCCGCCTCGGCCATGCGCTGCTGGCGCGTGGACAGTTCGAGCACCGATTTTTCGTAGGCGTCGAGCGCCGGCGTCATTTTCTCGTCGATCCGGCGCTGGACCGCCGCCGCTTCGCCACCGCCGGTTTCCTTCAGCGCGAACACCTCGTCGCGCACCGCCGTGTAAGCCTTGCGCTGGCTGGCGATCTGCGCCAGCAACTCCTTGCCGGCCGGAAGGCTCACCAGTCCATCCAGCTTTTCCTTGATGCCGGCGATCTCGGCACTGTTGGCCTTCATGCGCGCCTTGATGTCGGCCAGGTCCTGGGCGTCGCGGGCGCGCAGGCGCGTTTCCGTCAGCGCCCGGTTGACGCGGGTGGCGGCGCGCCAGCCGTCGGCCAGGCGTGCCTTGACGATCGCCAGGTCCATGGCGTCGTTTGCAGCTGCAACCTGTTGCAACCGCAATACACCGACGACCACCAAGGCGACCGACAGGGCGAGCACGGCAGCGAACGCCAGGCCGAGCCGGGTACCGATCTTGTAATTTGTGAAATTCATGAGGCGTCCTCAATAAAAAGACTGCGCAACGTCAATACAATAATTCCCCATTGTAAGTAGAAATCTACACCTTGCCGTTACTTTCGGGAATAAAGGGTTGCGCCTGCACAACAAGCGGGCACGCTTCATAACGGAAACGATCCTGCATTCGACGTTAAAATGCCGCCTCGCCTCGTCATGCCGAAGCCACCCTTCGGGACCGCCAATGTCCGCTCTCCAGTTTCCCCCCTCTCCCGTGCGCCGTCTGCTGCGCTGCTGCGCCGGCCTGCTGCTCGCCGCCGCCGCCCTGGCGGCCCACGCCGCTGGCCCGAAGCCGGTCCTGCTCGGCATCGACGGCGAATTCGGCCTGGACAACAGCACCTCGGCCCAGGCGGTCGAGCTGGGCATGCGCGCGGCGATCGCCGAGATCAATGCCGCCGGCGGCGTGCTGCGCGGCCGCCCCCTGGAAATCGTCGCCAAGGACCACCGCTCGATTCCCGCGCGCGGCATCCGCAACATCCAGGAATTCGCCGCGATGCCCGACCTGGTGGCGGTGTTCGGCGGCCGCTTCAGCCCCGTGATCATCGAAGAGCTGCCGACGCTGAAGGAAACCCGCACGCTGTTCATGGCCGTGTGGTCGTCGGCCGACGGCATCATCGACAACGACATGCATCCGAACTACGTGTACCGGCTGTCGCTGCGCGATGCGCTGGCCATGCCGCGCCTGCTGGCCGCGGCGCACAAGCGGCGCCTGGACCGCGTCGGCCTGCTGCTCACGAATACCTCCTGGGGCCGCAGCAACGCCAAGGCGGCCGAACGTGCGCTCGAACGCCAGGCCGGCATGAAGATCGTCGGCACGTCCTGGTACAACTGGCGCGACACCAGTCTGGTCGACAACTACCAGCACCTGCGCGCGGCCGGCGCCCAGGCAATCGTCCTGGTCGCCAACGACGACGAGGCGGCGATCCTGGTGCGCGAAGTGGCGCGCCTGCCCAAGGCGCAGCGCATCCCGATCCTGAGCCACTGGGGCGTGACGGGCGGCGAATTCGTGGCCCAGGCCGGCCCGGCCTTGCAGGAAGTCGACTTCACGGTGATCCAGACCTTCAGCTTCTTCCGCGCCGACAGGGCGCGCGTGCAGCGCTTCCTGGACAGCGCGGCCAGGGTGTCGAGCGTGCGCCGCATCGAGGACGTCAAGGGACCGGTGGGCGCGGCCCATGCCTACGACCTGACCCACCTGCTGGCGCAGGCGATCGACCGCGCCGGCAGCACCGACCGCAAGGCCGTGCGCGACGCGCTCGAGCGCCTCGGCCCGTGGCGCGGCCTGGTCAAGCAGTACGCCCCGCCATTCACCCCTGCCAGCCACGAAGCCCTGGGCCCCGCCGATCTGCTGATGGCGCGCTACCGCGCCGACGGCGTGCTGGTGCCGACCGGGGATTGACGATGCCGGCCAACCCAGCGCCGACCAGCCTGTCGCAACGCTTCGCGCTGGCGGCGGCGATCCTGACCGCGGCCGCCGTGCTGCTGATCGCCGGCGTCTCGTCCTGGCTGATCGAGCGCCAGCGCGCCGAGGCCAACGCCCTGCTGCAGCAGCGCGAGGTCGCCTTCCATGCGACCACCGTCGGCCGCAACCTGGAGGCGCTGTCGACGCGCCTGGCGGAGGTCGCCAACAGCCCGATCCTGGCCACCGCCCTGGTCGACAGCGCCGGCAAGGAAACCTACCTGACGCCCTTCCTGCACGGCCTGCGCCAGATGAACGGCATCCCGCTGCGGCTGCTGTTCACCGACTTCGAAGGCAAGGAAATCGCCAGCAACGGCGTGCCCGGCTTCACCGAGGCCGACCTGGCGTGGCTGCGCGCCCGCCTCGAGAGCGGCGACGAACGCGCGGCACTGCAGGCCGGTCCCATGGGCGACGAACTGATCGGCGTGAACCTGCTGCGCTATTCGCGCACCCGCACGCCGGAGGGCGCCTTGATGTACAAGATCCGCCTTGCCGACCTCAAGCCGGCGCCCTGGGCCAGCTTCGTGCGCGCCGGCGCGGCCGGCCAGGCGCGCGCCCGGCCGGCGCCGGGCGCCGCCCACGAGATCGCGGCCACGGTGCCGCTGCCACCCAGCCTGTCGCACCTGGGCCTGCAACTGCGCGAGGACGAGCGGCGCCTGCAACTGCCGCTCGACACGCCGGGTCCGCAATACCTCCTGATCGCCGGCGTCGCGGGCCTGCTGGCGCTGGTCGTGTTCGTGCTCGCGGCGCGCCTGGCGCTGGGCCTGACGCACGACCTGCGCCGCCTCGAGACCTTTTCCGGCACCCTGGGCAACGACGACGGCGGACACGCCGGTGCCGACGCGGATGCGGGGCGCCGGCGCGCGCCGCTCGCCGGCAGCCGCGAGGTGGCCAGCCTGGCCGGCTCGATCAACCGCATGCTGGACCGCCTGTACGAACAGCATGCCGTGCTGGAAGCGGAGCGCCGCAAGTTCCTGCAACTGTCGAACAACATCCCGCAACTGGTGTGGATCGCCGATCCGCAGGGCGAGATCGTCTGGCTCAACGAGCGCTGGTACGAATTCACCGGCGCGCCGCGCGACGAAGTCGGCATCGCGCACTTCGAGCGCTTCCATGACCCCGACCTGCTGCCGCAGTTGCGCCGGCGCTGGCAGGAAGCGCTGGCGAAGGGAGAGATGACGCAGATGACCTTCCCGCTGCGCGGCGCCGACGGCCGCTACCGCAACTTCTTCACCTCGCTGGCGCCGCTGCGCGATGCCGGCGGCGCCGTCGTGCAGTGGTTCGGCGCCAGCACCGACGTCACCCCGCTGGAACGCGCGGAGCGCGCCGTGCGCTACAGCGAGGAGCGCCTGCAGCAGGGCCTGGTGGCGGCGCGCATGGCCGTATGGGAGCGCGACCCGGCCAGCGGCCAGGTCAGCTTCTCGGCCAACCTGCACAGCGTGTTCGGCAAGTCGTGGCACAACGTCGCCGAGCTGTGGAAGCTGACCGACCCGGACGACCGCCAGGCCCTGCGCGACGCCGCCGACCGCGCCCTGCGCGACGGCGGCGAATACCGCACTACCCCGCGTATCCGCCGCGCCGACGACGGCCGCATGGCCTGGATCGAGATCCGCGGCCGCCTGGGCCTGGGCGCCGACGGGCGCAGCACGGTGGTGCACGCGGTCGCCATCGACATCACCGAACGCAAGCGCGCCGAGGAAGCCCTGCGCCTGGCCGACCGCCGCAAGGACGAATTCCTGGCAATGCTGGCGCACGAGCTGCGCAACCCGCTGGCGCCGATTTCCAGCGCCGCCGACATGCTGCGCCTGGCCTATGCCGGCGAGCCGCGCGTGAAGCAGATCGGCGACATCGTCGCACGCCAGGTCGCGCACATGCGCCACCTGGTCGACGACCTGCTGGACGTCTCGCGCGTCACGCGCGGCCTGGTGACGGTCGACCGCCGTCCGCTCGACCTGCGCGACGCGATCGGCGAGGCGATCGAGCAGTCGCGTCCCCTGGTCGACGCGCGCCGCCACGAGCTGCAGGTGCGCATGAGCCAGCAGCCGCTGATGGTCGACGGCGACCGTACGCGCCTGGTGCAGGTCGCCGCCAACCTGATCAACAACGCCGCCAAGTACACGCCGGAAGGCGGATGCATCGAGGTGACGCTGGACGCCGTCGACGGCCGCGCCCAGCTGATGGTGCGCGACAACGGCGCCGGCATCGGCGCCGACCTGCTGCCGGTGGTCTTCGACCTGTTCACGCAAGGCTCGCGCACGCTCGACCGCACCCAGGGCGGCCTGGGGCTGGGCCTGGCGCTGGTGCGCAAACTGGTCGACCTGCACGGCGGCCGCGTCGACGCCACCAGCCCCGGCCTGGGCCACGGCAGCACCTTCACCGTCCGCCTGCCCCTGCTCCCTTGACACCCCACAAACCGGGGTCAGAGCCGGGGTCAGAGCCCTCATTTTGGAAATGTTCTGATGACTTTTTCCAAAAATCGGGCTCTGACCCGGGCTCTGACCCCGGTTTGAATTTAGCCGAAACAAGTGAGGAAGTGTTACTTTATGGGGAATATGGAATGATAGTTGGCATGTAAATTGCTCTAAGGGAAGGCTTTATCCCTTCTCTGGAAACATGAGCACCGAACACAATTCGCTGCTGGACACTTTCCTGCCGCATATGCCGGACGTCGGCCGTTGCCAGGCAGCGCTCCACGAGCTTCACCATACCTGGCGCCTGATCGAGGCGTCGGCCCGCATGAATTGCCCCGCCGAGGCGCGCACGCTGCTCCCCGCCGTGGTGAGCACGCGCACCAATCTGGGACAGCTGGAAGAGGCCCTCGTGGCCAACCTGGTGTCCGAAAAGGTGCAGCAGGTCCTCGGCGAGGCCATTACCCGCGCCCGCTATGCCCTCGACCTGCTGGTGCGTAACCTGTTCGAGCGCACCGCCGACGTCGGCTTCCTCGCCACCGACGCCGACCTGTGCCGCTTCGCCGCCGGCCTGGATGGCGACCGCGACGCCGCCCGCACGCGCCTGGCCGCGTACCGCGACAAGTACACGGTCTACGACGAGATCCTGGTGCTGGCGCCCGACGGCCGCGTGCTGGTGCAGGCCGATGCCCATGCTGGCCTGCAGGCCAGCCGCGACCCGCTGGTGGCGCAGACGCTGCAGGCCGCCGGCTGGGTGGAGACCTTCCGCGCCACCGACCTGCGTCCCGGGCAGCCGCGCGCCCTCGTGTATTCGCAGGCGATGCGCCATCCGGACAGCGGCGCGGCCGTCGCCGTGCTGTGCCTGAGCTTCCGCTTCGAGCACGAGATGGCCGCCGTCTTCGCCGCCTACCGCGACGGTGCCGGCCGCGCCAACATGCTGCTGCTCGACGCCGAGCGGCGCGTCATCAGCAGCGCCGATCCGCTCTGGATCCCGGCCGGCGTCCAGGTGCCCCTCGCGCCCGCCAGCCGCGACGGCGTCCCGCAGGTGCAGGTGTTCGCCGGCCGCGAATACCTGGCCGTCGCGGTCGCGAGCGCCGGCTACCAGGGCTATCCCGGCCCGGCCGGCTGGACCAGCCAGGTCATGGTGCCGCTCGACCTGGCATTCCGCGCCGGCCGCGGGAACGCCATCGAACGTACCGAACCGCGCCTGCTGCAAGGCCTGCTGTCGCACGCCGGCAGCTTCAATCCGGCGCTGCACGCGCTGCTGTCGTCGGTCAGCGCGGCGACGCACGCGATCAAGCGCATCGTCTGGAACGGCAAGGTGGCGACCGCCGCCGGGGACATCCATGCCGGCGCCAATGCCGACGCCGGCAGGCTGGTCACGATCCTCGACCAGATCACCGAGACCGGCCAGCGCAGCGACGCCGTGTTCTCGCATTCGATCCGCGACCTGTACCGCACCGTGCTGTCCTCGAGCATGCGCGCCGCGGAGTTCACGGCGCAACTGCTGGTCGACATGCTCGACCGCAGCCTGTACGAACGCGCCAACGATTGCCGCTGGTGGGCGCTGGCCGGTCCGCTGCGTCACGGCCTGGCGGATGCCGCCGCCCCCGACCGCGCGCACAGGCTGGGCGCCGTACTGGAAGCGATCAACGCCCTGTACACGGTGTACAGCCGCCTGTTCGTGTACGACCGCGACGGCGTCGTGCTCGCCGCCAGCGGCGGCGCGGACATCGTCGGCCAGCGCATCGGCGCCGCGACGCTGGCCGCCGTATGCGCCCTGCGCAGCGAGCGCGAACACCACGTCGAGCCGTTCGCGCCCTCCCCGTTCTACGAGGGCCGCCCGACCTTCGTCTACCACGCCGCGATCCGCCATCCGGAACGCATCGACACCGTCGTCGGCGGCATCGGCATCGTGTTCGACGGCGCCGTGGAATTGCGCAACATGCTCGCCGGCGGCGTGGCCGGACGCGCCGGCATGCAGGCGTTCTTTTGCGCGCCGGACGGGCGCGTGCTGTGCGGCACCGATGCGGACATCGCCCCCGGCACGGTGCTGGAACTGGAGCGTTCCCTGTTCGACGATGCCGGCGCCGGCGCCGGCGTGTCGCGCATCGTCGCCTGGCGCGGCCAGTACTGCGTCGCCGCCTGCAGCGCAGCCGCCGGCTACCGCGAATTCCGTACCGGCGCGCACCGCGAGGAACCGGTGCTGGCCGTGCTGCTGCAAGCGTTCGGCGCGTTGCGCCGGAAGGACGAGCTGGACGAACTGGATGCGCTGGCCGAACCGGCCCGGATCGAATCGGCGCCCGAGGGCGGACGCGCGGTCGCGCTGTTTTACGCCCAGGGCGCGCTGATGGCGCTGGAGGCGGCCAGCGTGGTCGAGGCGCTGCCGTTCGCCCGCGTCAAGAGGACGCCGAACGGCGGCGCGCCAGGCAATGGAGCGGCGCGCATCGGCATGCTCGACGTCGACCTGCCCGGCCGGCCGCGCGCCTTCGTCTGGGTGTTCGACCTGGCGCGCCTGCTGGGCGGCCCGGCCGCCGCGCCCGGTGCGCACAGCCAGGTGCTGCTGGTGCGCGAGGGCGGGCGCACCATCGGCCTGCTGGTCGACGACGTGCACTCGGTGCAGCAGTTCGACGACAGCCAGCGCACGCCGCTGTCGCTGGGCGCCGGCGAACGCTCGCTGTCGACCGGCCTGCTCAAGGCCAACGGCGGCAGCCTGTTGATCCAGGAAGTCGGCGTGGCGGCGATCTTCGCCTGCCTGCCCGGCAGCGAACGTCCGCAGGCGGCATGAGGATGGGACAGCGTAAAAATTGCGGCGCGGCACTGGTTTGACGGACACGCCGATTCGTCCGACCATGGCGGCACCGCCAACGACTCCGCCGCCCCATGTCCGCCACGCTCACGCCCCGTCCCGAACTCGGCCTGGTCTGCATCACGACCTCGAAGGACGTCCGCTACCGCACCGTCACGCGCAAGCGCCTGCTGGAGCAATCGGACGCCGGCCAGCGCAAGCTGCTCGACGGGATCTACCGCGACAACCTGCAGACCCTCGACGGCGCGCTGCAGTACTGCCGGCGCGAGGGCATCCGCCTGTACCGCATGCCCTCGTCGATCTTCCCTTTCTTCGACGAGGACATCGGGCGCGAGGTAATGGTGCCGCTGGCGCCGGCGCTCGGGAAAACCGGAACGCGCGCGCTGGAACTCGGCATCCGCCTGGTGATGCACCCCGACCAGTTCGTGGTGCTCAGCTCCGACTCGCCCGGCGTCGTCGCCAACAGCGTCAAGATCCTGCAGATGCACGCCGACATCATGGACGGGCTGCTGCAACCGCGCTCGCCCTGGGCGCTGCTGGAGATCCACGGCGGCAAGTCCGGTCGCAGCGATGCGCTGGTCGAACGCATCGCGCAACTGCCCGACGCGATCCGGCTGCGCCTGTGCCTGGAGAACGACGAATACGCCTACAGCGCCGCCGACATCCTCGACGTCTGCCGGAGGAGCGGCGTGCCGATGGTGTTCGACGCCCACCACCACGTGGTGTGCGAAGGCCTGTCCAGCTACGACGACCCGAGCGTGGCCGCCATGCTGGCGCAGGCGCGCACCACCTGGGCCGTGCCGGAACACCAGCTGGTGCACATCTCGAACGGCCGCACCGGCTTCAACGACCGCCAGCACGCCGACCTGATCGCCACGATGCCGTCCTCGTACGCGCAGGCGCCCTGGATCGAGATCGAGGCCAAGCTGAAGGAAGAGGCGATCCAGGGCCTGAAGCACTGGCCCGCCGGCGCCGCCGGCCGCACCAACCTGGGCGCCGCGCCATAGCATCCACGACAACCTCGCGGCCCATGCACGCCGTGCATGCCCGCCATCAGCAATAAGCATTGGTCATTTGCGGCGCCGGCGGCCACAATGGAGCCGCCCGCATGCGCACCCGTCGCAAGACAGGCGCGCAGCCCGTGCCGCCGGTGCAGAATACGGGCATCCCCACTCTCCCACGACAG
>DAMAFT010000124.1:0-9416 GCA_031995805.1 Massilia sp. | reverse complement strand
CGAGGACGCCACCAACAAGGACCGCATCGCCAAGCTGCTGCGCTTCGCCTCGACCAACGGCGACTCGGCCGACCAGGTCGTGTCCTTCGAGGAGTACGCGGGCCGCATGAAGGAAGGCCAGGACAAGATCTACTACGTCACCGCCGACAGCCATACGGCGGCGAAGAACAGCCCGCACCTGGAAATCTTCCGCAAGAAGGGCGTCGAAGTGCTGCTGCTGTCCGACCGCGTGGACGAGTGGATGCTGTCCTTCCTGACCGAGTTCGATGGCAAGGAACTGGTGTCGGTCGCCAAGGGCGGCCTGGACCTGGGCAAGCTGGAAGACGAGGCCGAGAAGAAGGAACACGAAGAGACCGAGACCCAGTACAAGGACCTGGTCGAGAAGATGAAAGGCGCGCTGGCGGATAAAGCCAAGGACGTGCGCGTGACCTTCCGCCTGACCGATTCGCCGGCCTGCCTGGTGGCGGACGAGCACGAGCTGTCGGCCAACCTGGTGCGCATGCTCAAGGCGGCGGGCCAGGATGCGCCGGACAGCAAGCCGATCCTCGAGATCAACCCGAACCACCCGCTGGTGACGCGCCTGAAGTACGAGGACGCCGCCGGCCCGCGCTTCGGCGACTGGGCCCACATCCTGTTCGACCAGGCCATGCTGGCCGAGGGCGGCCAGCTCGGCGATCCGGCGGCCTTCGTGAAGCGGATGAACGAGATGCTGCTGGCGACGGCCGGCAAGTGATCGACGGCGCGGGAGCGTCCCGCGCCCCGTGAAACGTCGTCCCGGCGCAGGCCGGGGCGACGTTTTTCATTGCCGCACGCGATCCGTCCTCAGGGGGCGAGGTCCCGGCAGAACTCCTCGAGCATCGCCTCGCCCTCGGGCCAGGGGCCGTAGCCGCTGTCGGCGTTGATGTGGCCGGCGTCCGCGATTTCCACCAGCTCGCTGCCCCAGGCCCGGGCGAACGTGCGCGAGCGTTCGATGTGGGCGTAGTCGTCGTTGCCGCTGGCGACCACGATCGACGGGAAGGGCAGCGGCGCCAGGGGCACCGGGCGGAAATCGTTGGCGTCGATGGGATAGGAGTCGGCCTCGGTGTCGCTGGGCGCCACCAGGAAGGCGCCGGCCGCCTTGAGCGGCGAGCCGGAGCGGGCCCATTGCGCCACCAGCATGCAGCCCAGGCTGTGCGCGACCAGGATGGGACGGCCTGCGCAGGCGGCGATGGCGGCGTCCAGTTCGGCCACCCATTCGTCGCGCTCGGGTGCGTTCCAGTCGCGGTGCGCCACGCGGGTCCAGGCGGGATACTTGCGCTCCCATTGGGTCTGCCAGTGGTCGGGGCCGGAATTCCACAGGCCGGACACGATGAGGATGTCGCACTTCATGGATGCTCCTTGAAAAGTTGCATCCATTGTACGATGCGCGCTCACAGCGCGGTGCGCAGTGCGAACAGTTCGGGGAACAGCACCACGTCCAGCATCTTGCGCAGGTAGCTCACGCCCGCCGTGCCGCCGGTGCCGGTCTTGAAGCCGATGATGCGCTCCACCGTCGAGACGTGGCGGAAGCGCCAGAAGCGGAAGGCCGTCTCCAGGTCGACCAGCTTCTCGGCCAGCTCGTACAGCGCCCAGTGGTGCTGCGGGTCGCGGTAGACGGCGAGCCAGGCCGCCATCACGCTGTCGTCGTGGGCGGTGGGGCGGGTCGGGTCGGCGGCCAGGCGCTGCGGCGCCACCGCCAGGCCGGAGCGCGCCAGCAGGCGCACCGCCTCGTCGTAGATCGACGGCGCCTGCAGTTCCCGCTCCAGGCGCGCATGGTGCTCGGGCACCGGCTCGTGCACGGCCAGCATGGCCGGGTTCTTGTTCCCCAGGATGAATTCGAGTTCGCGGTACTGGAAGGACTGGAAGCCGGACGACGAGGCCAGGTAGGGCCGGATGGCGCTGTACTCGGGCGGCGTCATGGTGGCCAGCACGTCCCAGGCGTGCACCAGCTGGTCCATGATGCGCGCCACCCGCGCCAGCATCTTGAAGGCGGGCGGCAGGTCGTCGGCCCGGATGTGGGTGCGCACGGCCTGCAGTTCGTGCAGCATCAGCTTGATCCACAGCTCGCTGGTCTGGTGCTGGACGATGAACAGCATCTCGTTGTGGTCGGGCGAGCGCGGGTGCTGGGCCGACAGGATCCGGCCGAGGCCCAGGTAGTCGCCGTAGCTCATGCTGCGGCTGAAGTCCATCTGCGCGCCGTGCCACTCGGCGGCGCCCTTGTTCTCGTCCTTGCCCCCGTCGATATCGCTCATGGCAGGCTCCTCAGGTCACGGCGCCGCGCGCGGCGCCGGTGTCGTAGGTTTCGTTGTCGAGGATGTCGGCCAGGATGTCGACCGCGTCCCAGACGTCGGCGAAGCGGGTGTACAGCGGCGTGAAGCCGAAGCGCATGATGCCCGGCTCGCGGTAGTCGCCGATCACGCCGCGCGCGATCAGGGCCTGCATCACCGCGTAGCCGTGCGGGTGCACGAAGCTGACGTGGCTGCCGCGCTCGGCGTGCGCGCGCGGCGTGACCAGGTCGAGCGGGTGCATCATGCAGCGCAGTTCCACCAGGGCGATGAACAGGTCGGTCAGCGCCAGCGACTTGGCGCGCAGCGCCTCCATGGTCGTCTCTTCGAAGATCTCGAGTCCGCATTCCACCAGCGCCAGCGACACGACCGGCTGGGTGCCGCACAGCGCGCGCCCGATGCCGTCGGCGGCGGCGTAGCCGTGCGCCATCGCGAACGGCGCCGCGTGGCTCCACCAGCCGGTGAGCGGGTGGCGGAACGTGGCCTGGTGCTTGCCCGGCACCCAGATGAAGGCCGGGGCGCCCGGGCCGCCGTTCAGGTATTTGTAGGTGCAGCCGACCGCGAAGTCGGCGCCGGCCGCGTGCAGGTCGAGCGGTACCGCGCCGGCCGAGTGGGCCAGGTCCCAGACGGCCAGCGCGCCGCGCGCCTGGGCCAGCCGCGTCAGCGCCGCCATGTCGTGCTGGCGGCCGGTGCGGTAGTTGACGTGGGTGAGCATCAGCACGGCGCAGTCGGCACCGATGGCGGCGTCCAGCGCTTCCGGCGCATCGACCAGGCGCACCGTATAGCCGCGCTCGAGCCAGCGGGCCAGGCCGTCGGCCATATAGATATCGGTGGGGAAGTTGCTGCGCTCGGTAACGATGACTGTACGCGCCGGGTCGCGCTCGTGCTGGATCGCCAGCGCCGCCGCCAGCGCCTTGAACAGGTTCAGCGAGGTCGTGTCGGTGACGACGATCTCGCCCGGCGCGGCGCCGACCAGCGGCGCCAGGCGGTCGCCCAGGCGTTTCGGCATGGCGAACCAGCCGGCGTCGTTCCAGCTGCGGATCAGGTCATGGCCCCACTCCTGCGCCACCACCTGTTGCGCGCGCGCCAGGGCAGTACGCGGCCGGGCACCCAGGGAATTGCCATCCAAATAGATGACGCCGGGCGGCAGGTCGAAGCGCTCGCGCAGCGACGCCAGCGGATCGGCGGCGTCGAGCGCCTGGCAGGCGGCGCGCGGGTCGGCGGCCGCGAAAGGGGAGGCGGGGATCATGCTTGTCCTTCGGAGATTCGGAGATCTATCTGTTTGTGGGCCGGCATCGCGGCCCCGGTTGCGAAGGGCGCAGTGTAGCAAGAAAACAAGGCCAGGCCGACTTGAATTATTTGCAACAAAAAATCTTTCAATATTTTTTCGCGCCAACCCTAAAGTTCCTCGAAAGGCCGCCGATAACCCAACCAGATGACCGGGATTGCGTAGTCGGGCCGAAAAATTTTTAAAAAAAGCTGATCGGGACCCTAAAGTTCGCGGGAACGCTGCCGATAACGAGTCATGAGAGCCGGGAAAGACCGAAAAAAAATCGTCGGACGACCCTAAAGTTCTCGAAAACGTTGACGTTAACCAACACAAGCGTCGTCGTTGCAAGCGTCGCGGCAACAAGGAAAGCGATGTTTCTACACAGCACATCCGCCTCGTCTTCATAGGGGAATCACCGGGCTTCCTGGGGGTTTGTCAGACAAACTCCTACGAAGCCTGTCGTCTTTTGCGGACGCAAAATACAGACGAGCGCCGATTCCCCAAAAGTTTCTCCACAGTCAGAATCTATCTCAACGGCAACACATAACGCCTTGAAGATACGACCCACGGAGAGATGAACATGACTGCGAACGACATGATGGCTGAAATCCGCGACGCCAACCTCAGCTACCTGATGCTGGCCCAGCAGATGATCCGCGCCGATAAGGTCACCGCGATCTTCCGCCTCGGCGTCTCGGCCGACATCGCCGACCTGATCGAAGGCATGAGCAACGCCCAGATCCTCAAGCTTGCCGGCGGCAACATGATGCTGGCCCGCTTCCGCTTCGACGACAGCGCGATCCTGTCGATGCTGACCAGCCACAGCAAGGACCGCGCGCTGGCGCAGTCGCATGCGGCCATCCTGATGGCTGGGCAGCCGGCGGAAGAAATCGTTTAAAATTCTTTTCCGTTGGGGTGTTTCCAACCCCGGTTCGACGTTGCCGGCTTCGGTTGGCTGCTACGGCGCACACCGGGGTCAGAGCCCCTTGAAAAGCAACACCGGGCTCTGACCCCTGCCGGCCCCTACGGAGAAGAACAATGACCAAGAAAAGCGTCGTCTCGGAAGCCCAGGAAATCCAGCTGGCCATCGAACTGATCCGGCTCGGCGCCCGCCTGCAGTTGCTGGAAAGCGAAGTCTCGCTGTCGCGCGAGCGCCTGATCAAGCTGTACAAGGAACTCAAGGGTGTGTCGCCGCCGAAGGGCATGCTGCCGTTCTCGACCGACTGGTTCCTGACCTGGCAGCCGAATATCCACTCTTCCCTGTATATCAATATCTACAAGTTCCTGGTCGAGCACGCCGGTGCCACCGGGATCGAGGCCGTCATGAAGGCCTACAAGCTCTATCTCGAACAGATGCCGCCGGCGCCGGGCGAAGAGCCCGTGCTGTCGCTGACGCGCGCCTGGACCCTCGTGCGTTTCTTCCAGGGCAATATGCTGCTGCTGGCGCCGTGCTCGAAGTGCCAGGGCAAGTTCGTCGTCAATGCGCTCGACCTGAACGACGATTATCAGTGCGGCCTGTGCCACATGCCTTCGCGCGCCGGCAAGACGCGCAAGGCCAAGGATGCCTCGCTGGCCGGCAACTGAGCCGTCGACCGTTGATTGTCTCCGCCACGTTGACGAGGGGCAGGTCGTGAACGGCGCTGCCCCTCGCCGCATCCGCAGGCTGGCCGCGTTGCCGGCGCTGCGCGCGCTGCTGGCGCAAGTCCTCGCTTTTCCGCTGACATTGCTCGCCACCTGGCTGCTGGCGCGCGCCGGGCTGCTGGGTGGAGAGGGCGGGGAGGGCGCCGCCACCGGGTTCACCATCGCGCTGTTGCAGGGCGCCTGGGCCGCGCTGCTGTCCTGGCGCCTGGGGCTGGCCAGCTGGTGGCGCGCGATCGGCCTGCTGTTCCCGGCGGCCGTGCTGGCGGCCAGCGCCGGCGCCGCCGCGGTCGACCTGCCGCCGGCGCTGTTCCTGGCGGTCTTCCTGCTGCTGCTGCTGGTGTACTGGTCGACCTTCCGCACCCAGGTGCCGTACTACCCATCGGGAAAAAGCGCTTGGGAACTCGTTGCCCAGCAATTGCCGCAGGACCGGGCGCTGGACGTGATCGACATCGGCAGCGGCCTGGGCGGCTTCGTGCTGGACCTGGCCCGGCGGCGCCCGGACTGCCGGGTCAGCGGCATCGAGCTGGCGCCGCTGCCCTGGCTGGCGAGCCGCCTGCGCGCGCTGCTGGCGGGCAGCCGCGCCCGTTTCCTGCGCGGCGACTACGAAGACTTGAATTTCGGTCACTACGACATCGTGTTCGCTTACCTGTCTCCCGCGGCGATGGATGCGCTGTGGCGCAAGGCCGAAGCGGAAATGCGGCCTGGGTCGATGTTACTTAGTTATGAATTTATCATCGAGGGGCGGCCGCCGCATTTTAGTTTTGTAACCACTGATAGCAAGAAAATCCTTCACCTCTGGCACTTTTGAACCACATTCCGGCGGTTTTGCTTGCCCAGAGGCCATTCTCAAGCTAATCTAGTTCCCTACGTAAATATTTCTCTTTGGATTCAGCAGCTTGCATCCAAACCGGGCGCGTTCCCGGATTCACAGATCGGGAGTCCCGTGTTTGTCATTGTTGGTTACGTCATCGTCGTTGCATCGGTCATCGGCGGATTCGTCCTGAGCGGAGGCCACGTGGCGGCGCTCATGCAGCCGCTGGAAGTCCTGATGATCGGCGGCGCCGCCGTCGGCGCGTTCTTCGTCGGCAATACCCCCAAGGCGGTCAAGGCCACCATGAAAGCGCTGCCGAGCCTGTTCAAAGGCTCGAAGTACACGCGCGAGATGTACATGGAGCTGATGTCGCTGATGTTCGACGTGCTGACCAAGGTGCGCAAGGAAGGCCTGATGTCGATCGAGGGCGACATCGAGAGTCCGGAGCAGAGCCCGGTGTTCTCGAAATACCCGATGGTGCTGGCCGACCACCACATCGTCGAATTCATCACCGACTACCTGCGTTTGATGGTTTCCGGCAACATGGATGCCTTCCAGATCGAAAACCTGATGGACAACGAGATCGAGACCCATCACCATGAAGGCCATGTCCCGGCGCAATGCATCGCCAAGCTGGGCGACGGCCTGCCGGCGTTCGGCATCGTGGCCGCCGTGATGGGCGTGGTGCACACCATGGAATCGGTCGGCGCGCCGCCGGCCGAGCTGGGCATGCTGATCGCGCACGCGCTGGTCGGCACTTTCCTCGGCATCCTGCTGGCCTACGGTTTCGTGGGTCCGCTGGCCAGCCTGCTGGAGCAGAAGCTGGAAGAGTCGACCAAGATGTTCCAGACCGTGAAGGTGACGCTGCTGGCCAGCCTGAACGGCTATGCCCCGGCGCTGGCCGTGGAATTCGGCCGCAAGGTGCTGTACTCGACCGAGCGTCCGACGTTTGCGGAACTGGAAGACCATATCAAGAAAGCGAAGAGCAAATAATGGCTGACGAAGGCCAGAAGCCCATCATCGTCAAGCGCATCAAGAAGGGCGGCCATGGTCACCATGGCGGCGCCTGGAAGATCGCGTATGCCGACTTCGTGACGGCGATGATGGCGTTCTTCCTGCTCATGTGGCTGCTTGGTTCGACGACCAAGGGCGACATGGAAGGCATCGCCGAATTCTTCAAGACGCCGCTGAAGGTCGCCCTGCAGGGCGGCTCCGGCTCGGGCGACAGCACCACCATCCTGCAGGGCGGCGGCCAGGACCTGACGCGCCGTGCCGGCCAGGTCAAGCGCGGCGAAGTCACGCCCGACAAGAAGGTCTACGACATGAAGTCGGCGCGCGCCCTGGTCGAGCAGGAAGAGGCGAACCGCCTGAAGGTGCTCAAGGAACGCATCGAGCAGACCATCACGGCCAACCCGCTGCTGCGCAAGTACAAGAACCAGCTGCTGCTCGACATTACCACCGAGGGCTTGCGGATCCAGATCGTCGACGAGAAGAACCGCCCGATGTTCTCCACCGCCAGCGCCGAGCTGCAGCCGTATGCGCGCGACATCCTCGACGTGCTGGGCCTGGTGCTGAACGACGTGCCGAACCGCATCAGCCTGTCCGGCCATACCGATGCCACCCCCTACATGACGGCGGCCGGCTACAGCAACTGGGAACTGTCGGCCGACCGCGCCAACGCCTCGCGCCGCGAATTGCTGCGCGGCGGCATGTCGGACGCCAGGATGCTGCGCGTGGTGGGCCTGGCCGACGCCGCCCACCTCGACCGCAAGGACCCGTTCAATCCGATCAACCGCCGCATCAGCATCCTGGTCATGAACAAGCGCACCGAGGAAGCCGTGCTGCGCGACGGCACCGGGCTGGACGTGTCGGGCGAGGACCCGGATGCCGCGATCAAGGCGGTGGCCGGCGCGACCGGCGGCGGGCTGGCGCCGGAAGCGACGGAAAAACCGGCGGAAAAGAAGTAATGGGCGTCATGCCCAGGAGGACGCTATGACAAGAAAAAAGATACTTGGGTCACATGTGAAACGCCTGCTGTCGGGCGTGTCCGCCCATGGCCGGCGTCACCTGACCGAGGTCGAGACCGACCTCGTGCAGACCACGCTGCTGCTCGAGGAAGCGGTCGAGAAGCTGACGTCCAGCTTCATGGCGATCCACAGCACCGTCGAGGCCAGCCAGGGCGCGATCGACCGCCTGGTCGCGGGCCAGGCCCCGACCGCCGAGGAAAGCGCGCGCCTGGCGGCGATGTCGGGCGAGATCGGCCAGCACGTGAACACGGCCATCACCAGCATGCAGTTCCAGGACATGACCAGCCAGCTGCTCGACCGCACGCTGCGCCGCGTGACCGGCCTGCGCGAATTCCTCACCACGCTCAGCGAGCATGGCGCGGACATCCTGCCGGAATCGGACAGCGACGAGATCGTGGAGCGGCTGGGCAAGGTCAGCATGGCGCTGGCGATCCAGTCGCTGGAACTGCGCAGCATGCTGCGCAAGTCGGTCGAGCAGAAGCATCTGGAAAGCGGTGACGTAGAACTGTTTTAATTTCATGGGGTCGGAGCCCGGTTCATCCGGGTGGGCTCTGGCCCCATCCGACTAGAAAAAAGTACGAATTTAGTGATCAGGTCAGAATCCGGTTCTACAATCCGATATTGACACCCAAAAAACTGTGGCTGGGCAACCGGCGCGTATGAAAACCGGGGTCAGAGCCCCTAAAAGAAGAACCGGGCTCTGACCCCTAGACCGGGCTCTGACCCCTAGCGGGCTTGCCCCCAGGAGCAAACAAACATGGCAAAAACGATTCTTGCAGTCGACGATTCGAGTTCCCTGCGCCAGATGGTGGCGTTCAGCCTGAAGGCCGCCGGCTACCAGGTGGTGGAAGCCGTCGACGGCCAGGACGGCCTGGAAAAGGCGAAAAACCAGAGCGTCGACCTGGTCCTGACCGACCAGAACATGCCGAAGATGGACGGCCTCACGCTGATCAAGGCGCTGCGCGGCCTGCCGGACTACCAGAAGACCCCGATCCTGATGCTGACCACCGAGTCGTCCGACGAGATGAAGCAGAAAGGGCGCGCGGCCGGCGCCAACGGCTGGCTGGTCAAGCCGTTCGACCCGCAGCGCCTGATCGAGGTGGTCAAGAAAGTCATCGGCTAAGACGCGACAACGTAGACGACAGATCCATCATGACCATCGACATCAGCCAGTTTTACCAGGTCTTTTTCGACGAAGCGGAAGAACTGCTCGCCGAAATGGAACGTTTGCTGCTGGCCGTCGATATCGCAGCGCCGGACCCCGAAGACCTGAACGCGGTCTTCCGCACCGCCCATTCGGTCAAGGGAGGCGCATCGACGTTCGGCCTGAACGACATGAGCGAAGTGACGCACGTGCTCGAATC
>DAMAFT010000123.1:0-9419 GCA_031995805.1 Massilia sp. | reverse complement strand
TGGCCCGGATCCACCGGCCAGCGCGACAACAAGACCTGGAGACAAGCATGAAACGGCAAGCCCTCACTGCCTGCATCGGCGCGCTCGCGTGCGCACTCGCCGGCGCCGCCGCCCCGGCGTCGGCCGGCGACGACACCATCCGCATCGGCGTCATCACCTCCCTGTCCGGCCCGGCCGCCGACAGCGGCGCGCAAATGAAGGCCGGCATCGACACCTGGCTGCGCACGCACGGATCGACCGTCGCCGGCAAGCGCATCGAGGTCCTGTACCGCGACGACACCGGCACCCAGCCCGACGTGGCCAAGCGCCTCGCCTCGGAACTGGTGACGCGCGAACGCGTGGACGTGCTGGCCGGCTTCGTGTTCACGCCGAACGCGATGGCCGCCGCCGCCATCGCCAACCAGGGCAAGAAGCCGATGGTCGTCATGAACGCCGCCGCCTCGGCGCTGACCGCGCGCTCGCCCTACGTCACGCGCGTCTCCTACACGATCGCCCAGGCTGCCAAGCCGCTGGCCGAATGGGCCTACAAGACCGGCTCGCGCCGGGTGTTCACGGTGGTGTCGGACTACGCGCCCGGCATCGATGCCGAGACCTGGTTCAACAACACCTTCACGGCGCTGGGCGGCAAGATCGTGGGCACGGTGCGCATGCCTCTGTCCACCGTCGACTACGGCGCCTTCGTCCAGCGCATCAAGGACGAGAAGCCGGACGCCATCCACGTGTTCCTGCCCAACGGCCAGCCGATGCTGTCGTTCACCAAGGCCTACCGCGAGAAGGGGCTGGACCAGGCCAATATCCGCTTCCTCGGCGGCGAAGGCTGGGGCGACGAGGACGTGCTGAAGGCGGGCGGCGACGCGCTGGTGGGCATCTATTCCGCGGGCTTCTATTCCTACACCCGGCCGGGCGCCGAGAACGCCAGGTTCGTCGACGACTTCGGCAAGACCGTCGGCGGCAGGATGCAGCCCAGCTTCCTGGCCGCGTCCTCGTACGACGGCATGGCGCTGATCGCCAGCGCGCTGCGGAAGACCGGGGGCAATGCCGCCGGCCCGGCCTTCATGGAAGCCGTCAAGGGCTACACCGGCAGCAGCCCGCGCGGCGCCATCGCCATCGACCCGGCCACGCGCGACGTCGTGCAGACGATCTACATCCGCCGCATCGACCGCCAGGGCAGGCGCCTGGTGGCGACCGAGATCGACCGCTACGACGCGGTGAAGGACCCGGGCAAGGGCGCGGCCGAATAGGCGCGGACGGAACGATTTCCCGGAACGCGCTATAGTTCGACAGCTACGGCGCACCCGACGGCGGTGCGCCCATCGTGAAAGGACTCAATCGTGAAACAAGACACCGCCATCCTCGCCGGCGGCTGCTTCTGGGGCATGCAGGACCTGCTCCGCCAACAGCCCGGCATCGTGTCCACCCGCGTCGGCTATGCCGGCGGCGACGTGCCGAACGCCACCTACCGCAACCACGGCACCCACGCCGAGGCGGTCGAGATCGTGTTCGATCCCGACGTCATGAGCTACCGGCGCCTGCTGGAATTCTTCTTCCAGATCCACGACCCGAGCACGGCCAACCGCCAGGGCAACGACGTCGGCACCAGCTACCGCTCGGCCATCTACACCACCAGCGACGCCCAGCGCGCCACCGCGCTGGACACCATCGCCGACGTCGACGCCTCCGGCCTGTGGCCCGGCAAGGCCGTGACCCAGGTGGAGCCCGCCGGCCCGTTCTGGGAAGCGGAGCCGGAACACCAGGACTACCTGGTCAAGCACCCGCAGGGCTATACCTGCCACTTCATCCGCAAGGACTGGCGCCTGCCGCAGCGCGCCGGCCAGTCGGCCTGAGCACAGGCCGGCGGCCGCTCTCCGCTTGCCGGCAACGTCAGCGGCAGGCCCCGAAGTGCCGGCGGCAGTCCAGCGCGCTGACGCCCGGGTGGCGCCGCCGTCGTCTTCCCAGTGCGACACCCGCGGCGCGACGTCGATGAAGACGAGGTCGTTCACGCCCAGCACGACATTCGGCTCGGACGCCAGTTTCATCGGCTTCATCGTGTTCCTGCCGAAGCGTACCCGCGTCGGGTGCCGGCTCAGCGCGTGCCCTCGGGCGCGGATGATGTCCCGGGCCATCGCCACGGCGTCCTCTTCCCCCATGCCGGGCCGCACGCGCGCGGCGATCGCCGCGATCGCCCTGCGGGTCTCGGCCTGCGCCGCTTCCATGCCCTGGACGGAAAATGCCGGGCCCACCTGCTCTGCCGGATCGTTCATGCCGCTTCCTTTCGTGTGAATGCATGGCTCATTGCCGAAAGGTATTGTCCAGGCCCGGGCATGGCTGCGGGGCGGCGCGCGCAACAACCGCCAAAGCGCGCCGGATTCGCGCCATCCGCCGGATACCGCCCTCTTTTCCGAATGACGAGACTGCAATATCATCGCACTCCCATCCACTCGGACGCACGAACGGCGCCAGCACCACCATGACGAACGCGGCAAGCAAACTGACCCCGCCCCTGATCGCCAACACCTTTCGCGCGATCGCCGCACGCTACGAACTGGACGGCGACCGTCCGATCGGCGCGGCGAGCGGCTTCGGCGCCGTCTGGAAGGCGCATGACCGCTGGCTCGGGCGCGACGTGGCGCTGAAGTTCAGCGACCGCGACATGGCCGACGAGCTGCGCCTGTGCCGCGACATCGAGGGCCAGACGGTCAGGGTGTTCGACTACTTCCGCGCCGCCGGCGGCTGGAACGCGTATGCGATGGAGTTGTTGGAAGCGCCCTGGATGGGCGTGGGCGCCTTCATCCGCGCGCACCGCTACCGCCAGGGCGACCTGCAGCACTATTTCGACTGCTTCGAGATCGCCCGCAGCATGCTCTCGGGCCTGGCGCAGATCCACGGCCGCCCCTACAGCCGCAAGGGCAAGTTCGTCCATGCCGACATCAAGCCCGACAACCTGTTCCTGATGGTGAGGCCGAAGAAGCGGCCGGACACGGTGTTCCGCATGCCGGCCGCGCAGCACCTGGTGAAGATCATCGACATGGGCATCGGCACGGCGCGCGGCAACCCGGTCCAGGCCTACACGCCGGCCTACGATTCCGGCGAGCGCGTGGCCCGGCCCGGCGTGGACCTGTACGCGACGGCGATCACCTTCCTCGAACTGCTGACGGGCGCGCGCCCCGACCACCACACGATGCGCCACAAGGCGCGCATCCGCAAGTTCGTGGACCGGATGCCATCCGGCTCGACCCGCATCGACGCACTGGCCATCGAATTCGCCAGCAATTGCGCGACCGCCTACCACCGGCAGGGCGAGACCGTGCGCGTCCATGCACGCTACCTGGACGAACGCGTGTTCGGCATCGGCGACCAGCAACTGCTCGCCCTGCGCGCCATCCAGCGGCACTGCCCCGGCGGGGCCAGGAAGGACGAGCTGGCCGACCTGCTGTTCGGCGTGCTGGCGCGCTCCTACGGCTGGCGCAACCGCACGGCGCAGCGCATCGAACTGCTCAAGGAAGTCGTCGCCGGCCTGTACCACGCCGACATGCTGGCCCTGCGCGGGCAGCGCTACTTCGCGGCCTGGGAGGCTGCGCGGTAGAAGGGTTCGCGCCAACACTGTCGAACACCGAGGAGCGTTTGGCGCTGTGGACAAGCCAATCGCGAGCCTGTTGGCGCAGTCCGCAGCGCCAAACGATACCGGTTTCCCGGCAGTTCGGGCCGAACCTCTTTCTGCCGCGCTGACTCCTAGACGCCGGAAGCCGCGAAGACGACGGTAACGACGCAGCCCTGGCCGTCGTCCTTGCGCCCCACCGACACCGCGGCCTGGTGCTGGCTGGCGATCTCGCGCACGATGCTCAGGCCCAGGCCTGCGCCGGAGACCGCGCCCGGCTGCAAACGGTAGTAGGGCAGGAAGATGCGCTCGGTCTCCTCGTCCGGGATCGGCACGCCGTCGTTCGCCACGCGCAGCAGCACCCGGCCGTCGCGCGCCAGCACGGCGACGTCGATCGCGCCGCCCGGCGCGCCGTGCTGCGAGGCGTTGTCGATCAGGTTGCGCAGCAGCTGCTCCAGGCGGTAGCGGTCGCCCTCCACCCACGCCTGGGCCTCGCCCTGCACGTCCATGCGGAGCGACTGGCCGCGCCGCTCCAGCAGCGGCGCTTCCAGCGCCACCACGTCGCGGCCGACGTCGGCCAGCGGCACGCTCTCGTGGCGCAGCATGTCGGTCTTCGACGCCAGCCGGCTGAAGGTCAGCAGCTGCTCGGCCAGCAGCGTGGTGCGCCGCAGGGCCGCGCTGGCCTCGGACAGCGATTGCGCGCGCTCGTCATCGTCGGCGGCGCGCTGGGCGTTCTGCACGTGCAGCTGGACGGCCGCGATCGGCGTGCGGATCTCGTGCGCGGCGGCGTCGATGAACTGCTGCTCGCGCTCGAAGGCGCGGCGCACCCGCAGCAGCAGGCTGTTCAACTCGTCGACGACCGGCACCAGCTCGTCGGGCAGGCCGGCCTGCTCCACCGGCTCCAGCGATTCCGGCTCGCGCCCGGCGATGCGGTCGGCCAGCGTGCGCAGCGGCGCCAGGTTGGCCGTCAGCACCAGGTTCACGGCCACGACCAGCAGCAGGCCGCCGGCCGCCAGTGGCAGCAGCAGCGAGGTGCCGAGCTGCTCCACCATCTCCTCGCGCACCTCGTCCTTCTCGGCCACCTGCAGCCACACGTTCCCGGAGCGCAGCACGAACACCTGCCACAGCACGTCGTCGATGCGCTTCTCGGCGAAGCCGGGCGCGAACGCGCCGAAGGCGGCGGCCGGCGCCGAGGCCGAGCGCGCGAGCAGGCGGCCGTCCGCGCTCCAGACCTGGAACGCGATCTTGTGCTCGTAGGGATGGCCGTAGCGCGAGGGGCCGCCGTGCAGGCCGATCTCCTTCGGGATCGGAATCTCGATCGGCGCGGCGACCGTGGCCGTGTCGAGCTGGTGCGCCACCAGCGACTCCAGCACGCGCCCCGAGCTGGCCAGGCGCGCGCTGAAGAATTCCTGCGACTCGTGGCGCGCGAACAGCAGCGCGGCGAGCGCGGTGGCGCCGAGGATCAGCAGGATGCACGCCATCGTGCGCGTGACCAGGCGGCGCCGGATCGAATAGCGGCCGGTCCTCATGCGCCGGCGGTCCCGATCCGGTAGCCGAGGCCGCGCACCGTGCGGATCACGTCGGGGCTGATCTTGCGGCGCAGGTGGTGCACGTAGACGTCGATGGCGTTGCTGGTCACGCCGTCGCCCCAGCCGTACATCGACTCTTCCAGTTCCTGGCGGCTGAACACCTTGTTCGGATGCTCCAGCAGGCGCCGCAGCAGCATGAATTCGCGGTGCTGCACCTCGACCTCGCGGCCCTGCCAGCGTACCGACATGGCCGCCAGGTCGAGCTGCAGCTCGCCGCTGCGCAGCTGGTTGACCGGCAGGCCGGAACGGCGCCGCTCCAGCACGCGCAGGCGCGCCAGCAGCTCGTCCAGCTCGAAGGGCTTGACCAGGTAGTCGTCGGCGCCCAGGTCGAGCGCCTGGATGCGGTCGCGCACGGCGTCGCGCGCCGACAGTACCAGCACCGGGACGGTGCCGCCGCCGCCGCGCAGGCGCGCCAGCACGTCCATGCCGTCCAGGCGCGGCAGTCCCAGGTCGAGGACCGCCAGGTCGAACTCGTTGTGCGCGAGCGCGTCCACCGCCGCCACGCCGTCGCGCACGTGCTCGACCGTGTAGCGGGCGCGCCCGAGCGCCACGCGCAGGCCCGAGGCGAGGGATTCGTCGTCTTCGACCAGCAGTATCCGCAAGGTTGCCTCCAGGAGTGGTACGGCGATTATCGTCGCTTGGCGGCGATCTTTTCAAGCAGCGCGTCGATTTCCTTGCGGCGGCCGTCGTCCGCCAGCTTGCGGCCGGGCCGCGGCGGCGCCTGCAGCGCCTTGCGCAGGTAGGTCTCGGCCTCGTCGTACTTGCTGTTACGGAACAGGTAGTCGCCGTAGAAGTAGTTGGCGTCGATGCCCGCGGGATTGATCGCCAGGCCCTGCTTCAGGTTCTCGACCGCCTTCTTGTCGTCGCCGAAGCCGATCGGCCAGCCCGGCACCTGGTAGTACAGGCTGCCCAGGCTCGTGTAGGCCGAGCCGGACAGGGCCTGGCGGTCCACCTTCAGCGCGGTCTCGAAGTCCTTGCGCGCGTCCTTGGCCAGGCCGAGCGCGCCCAGGCCGCCCTTGGCGCCGGCGTAGCTGGCCACGATGATGCCGTGCCAGATCAGGACTTCGGCGCGGTCGGGATAGCGGGCCAGCGCCTGGTCGGCCTCGGCGGCCAGCGCCTGGAAGCCGCGCTCCTGCTCGGCGGCGGGCGCCGCGTACTTGACTTCGGCCCAGCGCTGCTGCAGCTGGGCGACGGCGTCGTCGACGGGCGCGGCGAACGCGCCGGCCGCAGCGACGGCGGCGAACAGGCCGGCGCAGGCGGGCATGGCGGCATGGAAGGATGGATGCATGATGGTCTCGCTCATTCCGGAAGATGTTTGCGGATCACGGGCAGTTGCCCGCGGATGGCCCGGTCGGGCACGGACGGCAGCAGCTGGTTGACGAGCACCAGCAGCGCTTCCTTGAGGCCGGGCTTGCGCTCCCAGCCGCCGCCGTCCAGGAAGGCGGCCAGCTGGCGCGCGGCGTCTGCGGGGCTGTCGACCGGCACGCGCATCTCGGCGTTCATCGCCTCGACGGCGCCGCGGTTGATCGCGGTGCGGGTCGCGCGCGGGATGAAATGGCGCACGTCGACCCCGGTATCGGCCAGTTCACGCCGCAGCGCCTGGGTAAAGCCGCGCAGGCCCGCCTTGCTGGCGCAATAGCCGGCGAAGCCCGGGTAGCCGAGGTAGGCGAACAGCGAGCCGACGTTGACGACCTGCGCCGGCGCCTGCGCGCGCAGTTGCGGCAACAGGCGCTGGGTCAGCAGCATCGGCGCCAGCAGGTTGGTGTCGAGCAGGCCGCGTAGCTGCGCCGCGTCCTGGGTGGCGAACGCGTGGAAATCGTTGGCGCCGGCGTTGTTCACCAGCAGGTTGCAGCCGCCCAGCCGGCGCGCCAGCGCCTCCAGCTCGGCCAGCGTCGCTTCCTGTGTCAGGTCGCCGCACACCACGTGCGCCCGGCCGGCGCCCAGCCGCTCGCGCAGCGCGGCCAGCGGCGCGGCGTTGCGCCCGGCCAGCACCAGCCACTCGCACTGCGGCGCGAGTTCCTCGGCGAGCGCCTGCCCGATGCCGCCCGAGGCGCCGGTCAGCACCAGCTTCCATCGACGCTGCGTCATCACGCCTCCTGGACCAGGTCGGCGCGGCGCGGCAGCCCGCGGAAGATGTCGCCGTACAGCCGGTAGATCATGCGCGCGCCGTGCACGACGGCCTCGCGGTCGTCGGGCCGCTCGACGCGGTTCATCAGACCCTCGAAGAAGGCCACGTGGCCGAGGTCGAGGCTGCCGTGCGACGT
Organism: Massilia sp.; assembly: GCA_031995805.1. Lineage (GTDB taxonomy): Bacteria > Pseudomonadota > Gammaproteobacteria > Burkholderiales > Burkholderiaceae_D > Telluria. The sequence continues at coordinate 1,971 of DAMAFT010000123.1, read as the reverse complement.
CAGGTAGGAAAAGGCTTCCTGCGGCAGGTCCAGCGCCAGGCGCATGGTGTCGGCCGCCTGCGTGGCCAGCGCCGTGCTGGTCCCTTCCAGCACGTGGACCATGCCGAAGAAGGCGACCGGGTTGCAGCGGTCGATCTGGTGGTAGGCATAGGCCACCATCACTTCCGTGGCCGGGTGCGGACGCGAGTTGCGCACCAGCGAGGGGCTGCCGCCGCTGGCCGCGATGTCGGACAGGATCCATTCCTCGTGCCCGAGCTCTTCCTCGATGTATTCCGCGACCGCCTTGCGCAGCCAGCCGTGTTCGTCGTCGAGCCGGCTGCCGCAGGCCATCAGGAGGGGCACGGTGTGCTTGACGTGGTGGTAGGCCTGGGCCAGGAAGGCGATGTATTGCTCGATGACGATCTCGCCGCGCAGCGCGTCCTGGATCACGGGAATGGAAAACAGCTGCTGGCGATCCGCTTCGGTACGCTGGCGCAGGGTGTCGTAGAACCGCATGTCAATCTCCGATGGTGGGGGTTCGATAAAGGCGTTCGATGTCGGCGGCGCAGCGCGCGGCGGCGGCGTCGCGGCGCAGGCGGCCGTTGGCCGTGGCGGTGCCGTCGGCCTCGCCGAACGGCGCCGCGCGGCACCAGGCGCCGATGCGGGCGTAGTCCGGCAGCTCGGCGTTGGCGCGGGCGACGGCGGCGTCGATGGCGGCGTCCGGCACGTCCAGGCGCAGCGGCACGATGGCCGCGACCAGGAACGGGCGCGCGTCGCCGGTCACCAGCACCTGGGCCGCCACGCCGCTGCCGAGCAGCAGCGCCTCGGGCCACTCCGGCGAGACGTTGCGGCCGAACGCGGTCACCAGCACGTTCTTCTTGCGGCCGTCGATGTGCAGGTAGCCGTCGGCGTCCAGGCGTCCCAGGTCGCCGGTGCCGAGCCAGCCGTGCGCCGTGGCGGCGGGCGCGTCGGCCGCGTTGGGCGCCCCCAGGTAGCCGACCATGGTGCCGCCGCCGACCTCGATCTCGCCGTCCGCGGCGATGCGCACGGCGCGGTTCGGCAGCGGCCGGCCCGCGCTGCCGGGGCGGTCCTGCCCGGGCAGGTTGAGGGCGACGACCGAGCCGCATTCGGACAGGCCGTAGCCCTCGTACACGGGAAAGCCCTTGGCGCGCGCCGCGGCAATCAGCGCCGGCGGCGTCCTGGCGCCGCCCACGGCGATGAATTTCAGGGTGCGCAGGCGGGCATCGTGCGGCGCGGCCGCGCCGACCAGCGCCATCAGCATCTGCGGCAGCAGGATCACGCTCTCGGCCCGCTCGCGCGCGATGGTTTCCAGGCACACGACCGGTTCGAAGCGCGCCGCGCCGGACAGGCCGGTCTGCGCCAGCGGCAGGCTGACCGTGGCGGCGCCGGACAGCAGCGCCGTGTAGATGCCCGCGATGTTCTCCAGCAGGACCGACAGCGGCAGCAGGTTCAGGTGGCGCCGCACCTGCAGTGCGGCCAGCGCGTCGGCCAGCACCGCGGCCAGTTCCCACTGCTGGCCGGCGCTCAGGCAGACGCCCTTGGGCTGGGCCGTCGTGCCGGACGTGAACGTCACCTTCTGCACGCCCGCCGGCACCACCATGGCCGGTTGCGGCCCGGCGTACAGCGGCAGGCCCGTGCAGCCGCCGATGGCGCGCCCGAAGCCCAGCCCGGCCGCATGGTCGGCACGCCGGCAGAACAGGCCCTCGACGCCGGCCGTCGCGAGCACGTGCTGCCACTGGTGCGGCGTGAAGAACGACGGCAGCGGCACCAGGGTCATGTCCGCTTCCTGCGCCGCCAGGTCGGCGGCGATCCACTCGGGCCCGTTGTCGGCCAGGATGCCGAGCGCGGCGCCCGGACGGAACGACGCGCGCAGCACCTGCGCCAGCACGTCGACGCGCCGTGCCAGCTTGTCGGCGCTCCATTCGCCCTCGGCGCCCGCCAGCGCCACGCCCGCGGCGGCAAAGCGTTCAC
>DAMAFT010000122.1:0-9424 GCA_031995805.1 Massilia sp. | reverse complement strand
GGCCATCGAGCTTTTCGGACACGCCGGCGAACTTGATCGGCTTGCCGGTCACGTGGCGTACCGACAGCGCCGCGCCGCCGCGCGAGTCGCCATCGAGCTTGGTCAGCACGACGCCGGTCAGCGGCAGCGCATCGTTGAAGGCCTTGGCCGTGTTGATGGCGTCCTGGCCGACCATGGCGTCGACGACGAACAGCGTCTCGACCGGGTTCACGGCCGCATGCACGGCGGCGATCTCCTGCATCATCGCGTCGTCGATGGCCAGGCGGCCGGCGGTGTCGATGATCAGGACGTCGTGGTAGTGCTTCTTGGCCCAGTCCAGCGCATTGCGGGCGATGTCGACCGGCTTGTCGGTGGCGGTGGACGGGAAGAAGTCGGCGCCGACCTGCTTCGTCACCGATTCCAGCTGCGCGATCGCGGCGGGGCGGTAGACGTCGGCGGAGACGGTCAGCACCTTTTTCTTCTTCTGTTCCTTCAGGTACTTGGCCAGCTTGCCGGTGGTGGTCGTTTTACCGACACCCTGCAGGCCCGCCATCAGGATGATGGCCGGCGGCTGCTGGGCGAACGAGAGCTGCGACGCTTCGGGGCCGAGGTCGGCGCCCATCAGGGCGGCCAGCTCCTTCTGGACCACGCCGACCAGGGCCTGGCCGGGGGAGAGCGAGCCGATGACTTCCTCGCCCAGCGCTTTTTCCTTCACGTTGGCGATGAATTCGCGCACGGCCGGCAGCGCCACGTCCGCTTCGAGCAGGGCCAGGCGCACTTCGCGCAGCATCTCGGCGGTGTTCGCTTCGGTCAGGCGCGCCTCGCCGCGCATCGTCTTGACGACCTTGGCAAGGCGTTGGGTCAGGTTATCCAGCATGTTTTACCTTTGACACTGTCTATATGGGGGATTGCACACGAAACGGGCATTCTACCCCATGTTGGGGCGCCATTTTGCCGAGCAAGGCCCGGAGCCGGCAGTTTGCAACCGTCCCGCGCAAGCGCCGGGTTTGCGGCGCACCAAGCCTGCGTACGGACGGTTTGACAATGTGTTGCCTCACGTTATACCTTTCCCTGGCAACACACCGCGGCGAACCCGCACCACGCCACACGCCACACGCCACACGTCATACCCCGCTTCGCCGTACCTCGACACCGCAGCAGTTCATTCAAGCAGAACCATCACGGAGAGACAGGCAAATGAAAGCAGCAAACGTGTTCGTCAAGACCCTTGCCATTGCCGCCCTGCTGGCCGCAGGCGGCGCCCAGGCCCAGGACGTGGTCAGGCTCGGCAACCTCAAGTTCGCGCACTACGGCGCGGTGTCGTACATCAAGGAGATCGCGCCCAAGTGCGGGATCAAGGTCGAGGAACGGGTGTTCGCCAAGGGCCTGGACGTGATGCAGGCCATCATCGCCGGCGAGCTGGACGTCGGCACCACCGCCTCCGAGGCGGCGATCTCGGGCCGCGCCGGAGGCGCCCCGATCGTCGTGGTGGCCGGCTTCGCCAAGGGCGGCGCGCGCCTGGTGGCGGGCGCGGACGGCAACATCAAGTCGGTCCGGGACCTCAAGGGCAAGAAGGTCGGCGTGACGCGCGGCGGCATCCAGGAAGTGCTGCTGATGGCCGAACTGCAGAAGGCCGGCCTGTCGTCGGCGCCGAACCCGGGCAAGGACGTGCAGCTCGTGTTCCTCGCCTACGCCGACCTGAACCAGGCCCTGCTGGGCAAGAACATCGATGCGATGATGCAGTCGGAGCCGCAATCCTCGCAGGCGATCAACAAGGGCTTCGGCGTCGAGGTGATCAAGCCCTACGACACCCCGATCGGCGAACCGGTGCGCACCATGGTCATGACCGAGGGCTTTTATAACGGCAAGCGCCCGCTCGCGGAGAAGTTCATGCGTTGCTTCGTGCAGGCCACCAGCACCTTCATCAACGACCGCGCGCTGGCCGAGAAATACGTGCGCGAAGTCGTGTTCAAGGGCCAGATCACGAAGGACGACTTCGACGACGCGATCAGCAATTCGCCCTACAGCTACGACATCACGCCCGAGCACATCCAGGTCACGACCGACATCATGGCCAGGACCGGCGTGGGACGCATGGCCCGGCCGCCGGTGGCGAAGGAGTGGGTCAGGACCGACCTGCTCGACGCCGCCAAGAAAAGCCTGAACGTCAAGTAAGCGCGGAGGCCGCGATGGCGAAGCGTAAATTGCAGGAGGTCGCGGTCGGCCTGGTGGTGCCGGTCGCCGCGCTGCTGGTGTGGCAATGCGTGGCCATGCTGGGCTGGGTCAACCCGAACGTGCTGCCGTCGCCGCTGGCGGTCTGGCACAAATGGGTCGAGTACCTGCTGCCGCTGCAGGACTATGCGATGTTCCAGGAGAACGGCGGGGGCGGGCGCCTGGCCTGGATGTTCTCGGGAGAGCTGGTTCACGACACGCTCGGCAGCCTGTACCGGGTGGTGGTCGGCTTCGCCGTCGGCGCCGGGCTGGCGCTGCCGCTCGGCCTGGCCATGGGCGCGAGCCGGGTCGTGTACGCCTGGCTGAACCCGCTGGTGCAGCTGCTGCGGCCGATCCCGCCGATCGCCTACATCCCGCTGTCGATCCTGTGGTTCGGGCTGGGCAATCCGCCGGCCGTGTTCCTGATCGCGCTGGGCGCCTTCTTCCCGGTGCTGATGAACACCATCGCCGGCGTGCGCCAGGTCGACGGCATCTATTTGCGCGCGGCGCGCAACCTGGGCGCCGGCGGCGCCACCATGTTCCTGCGCGTGATCCTGCCGGCCTCGGTGCCGTACATCCTGGCCGGCGTGCGCATCGGCATCGGTACCGCCTTCATCGTCGTCATCGTGTCCGAGATGATCGCCGTGAACAACGGCCTCGGTTTCCGCATCCTGGAGGCGCGCGAGTACTTCTGGTCCGACAAGATCATCGCCGGCATGATCACCATCGGCCTGCTGGGCCTGGCCATCGACGTCGGCATGAACCGCCTGAACAACCACCTGCTGCGCTGGCACCGCGGCCTGGAGAACTAGCGCGATGCACGAAGACATCCACATCGTGGTCGACGGCGTCGGCAAGGCCTACGCCAACGACCGCCGCAGCACCCCGGTGCTGCAGGACATCCGCCTGGCGATCCCGCGCGGCCAGTTCGTCTGCCTGCTCGGGCCTTCCGGCTGCGGCAAGTCGACGCTGCTGAACGCCATCGCCGGCTTCGCGCCGCCCACCTCCGGCACCATCCTGTGCGACGGCGCGCCGGTGGCGGCGCCGGGGCCGCAGCGCGCCATGGTGTTCCAGGAGTACGCGCTGTTCCCCTGGATGACGGTGGCGCAGAACGTCGGCTTCGGCCTCGAGATCCAGGGCCGGCCGCGCCAGGCCGTGCAGGAGCGCGTGGCCGCGCTGCTGCGCATGCTGGCGCTGCAGGACTTCGCCGGGCGCTATCCGCGCGACCTGTCCGGCGGCATGCGCCAGCGCGTGGCGATCGCGCGGGTGCTGGCGCTGGACGCGCCGGTGCTGCTGATGGACGAACCCTTCGGCGCGCTCGACGCGCTCACCCGGCGCAACCTGCAGGACGAGCTGCTGCGCATCTGGGCCGAACTGGGCAAGACCATCGTGTTCGTCACCCACAGCATCGAGGAAGCGATCTACCTGGCCGACCGCATCGTCGTGATGACCTACCGGCCGGGCACCGTCAAGCGCGACATGACGGTGGACCTGGCGCGCCCGCGCGACCCGGCGGCGCCCGGGTTCAATGCCCTCAAGCGCGCGCTGGGCCTGCTGGTGATGGAAGAACAGCAACGCCATCACCATGCCGAGCTGCGGGCGGCGGCAGTCGACTGATGCTCGACCAGGGCGGATGGTGTAGACTCGCCGGTATGCAAACCACCTTTTTCATTGCCGCGGCCATCCTGTACGCGGTATGCGCCCTGCTGCCGTCGCGGCAGGGCGCGCTCGTATCCGGCGTGACGGCCGCCGCCTGGGTACTGCATGGACTGGGCCTGTGGCCGGACCTGCTGGGCAGCGGCACGCTGCGCATCGGCTTCGCCTTCATGCTGTCGGTCGCATTGTGGATCTCGGTGGCCGCCTACTGGATCGAGAACCGCAATTTCGCGCTGGACGGCATGCGCCGCATGGTGATGCCGTGCGCGGCCGTCGCCGCGGTGCTGCCGCCGCTGTTCCCCGGCAGCCTGATGCCGGTGCAGGCGCAGACGCCGGCCTTCGGCTGGCACGTCGCCGTGGCCGTGATGGCCTACAGCACGCTCACCATCGCCGCCTTCCACGCCGTGCTGATGGCGCTGCAGGAGGCGCGCCTGCACACCCGCAGCGCCAACAAGAAGGGCTTCCTGGGCGCCGCGATCGACCAGCTGCCGGCCCTGCTGACCATGGAAAAGCTGTTGTTCCGCATGATCTGGATCGGCTTCGTCCTGCTGACCCTGACCGTGCTGTCCGGCCTGGTGTTCTCCGAACAGCTGTTCGGCCAGGCGCTGCGCTGGGACCACAAGAATGTGTTCGCCCTGCTGTCGTGGCTGCTGTTCGCCGCGCTGCTGGCCGGACGCCGCTGGCGCGGCTGGCGCGGCAAGACCGCGCTGCGCTTCACGCTGGCGGGATTCGCCACACTGGCGCTGGCCTACGTCGGCAGCCGTTTCGTTTTTGAAGTCGTTCTGCACCGGGGGTTCGTATGACGCGACTGCTTTTCTGGATTGCGCTCGTCATCCTCGTGGTGATGGCGGTGCGCAGCAAGGTGCGCGCCGCGATGGCGCGCGCACAGGCCCAGGCCCAGGGGCCCGCCAATGCCGGCCCGGCCGGCGCCGGCGCGCAGGGGGCCGGGTCGTGGCGGCGCGTCGAGGATGCGTCCGAGACGATGTCCAACTGCGCCCACTGCGGCATCTATTTCCCGTCCTCGGAAGCGGTGCGGGCGAACGGGCGCGACTACTGCAGCCCGGCGCACGCCCAGCTGCCGCCGCAGTAAGCCGGCACGCCGTTCCACCGCATGGCGCCCTGGCAGTCCCTTTCGGCCGCGTCGCGGGCGACCTTCTGGCGCTCGCTGCAGACGTTTACCATTAGCCGCATCGTCATCGCGCTGGTGCTGCTGCTCTACCTGAGCGTGGACAGCCGCCGCAGCCACCTGCCGGGCGCCGCCGATACCGGGACCTGCGTCGCCTACCTGGCGCTGGCGCTGGGATTCGCCGCCGTCGCCTACCGCTGGCGCCGCCGCTTCCTGCTGCAACTGGGCTGCCAGGTGCTGGCCGACCTGGTGGCGATCTCGCTGCTGTACCTGTCCGCCGGCGGCCTGCGCAGCGGCCTGGCGCTGCTGTACCTGTTCCCGCTGGCCGGCGCCGCCATGCTGGCGCCGCTGCTGCTGGCGCTGTTCTCGGCCGCGCTGGCGACGCTGTTCGTGCTGGCCGAGGGCGTGTGGCAGATCTTCGTGCGCTTCGAGGAGCCGCCGCTGATGCAGACCGGCCTGGCCGGCGCCGCCTTCTTCGCGCTGGTGCTGGTGGTGCACCGGCTGGCGGCGCGCCTGATCGGCCAGGAAGAGCTGGCGGCGCGCCACGGCGCCGACCTGCGCATCCAGCAGGCCGTGTACCGGATCGTGGTCGAGGATGTCGGCGACGGCATCCTGGTGCTGGGGCGCGATGGCCTCGTCTTCGGCGGCAACCCGGCGGCGCGGCGCATGCTCGGGCTGGAGGCCGGCCCGGCGGGCGAGATCGCCGGCTTCCGCCTGGGCGACGTTCCCGCCTTCGAGCCGGTGGCGCACAGCCACGCGGCCTGGATCGGCTGCTGCATGAACGCCATGCCGGCGGCGCCGGCCGACTACGTGACGGTCAAGCGCTGGCAGGACGAGGAGGGACCCGTGCGCGGCCGGCTCGACCAGCCGGTGCACCTGCGGCTGCGCTTCGCCCTGGTCGACGCGCAGCACGACGGCGCCGAGCGCAGCGTGATCTTCCTGCAGGACGTGAGCGCCATCGAGAACCAGGCGCAGCAGCTGAAGCTGGCGTCGATGGGACGCCTGACGGCCAGCATCGCGCACGAGGTGCGCAATCCGCTGTCGGCGATCGGCCACGCGACCGCGCTGCTGGCCGAGGACCTGCACGGTCCCGCCGAGCAGCGCCTGCTGCGCATCGTGAACGACAACGTCGGCCGCGTGAACCGCATGGTCGAGGACATCCTGAAGCTGTCGCGCAAGGTGCAGCCGAACGGCGCGCCGGTGGCGCTGGCCGCCTTTCTGGCCGAGGTGCACGCCGAATTCACGGAAACCCAGGGCGTGCGCGATGATATAGTGTGGCTGGGCGCGGCGGACGGCCTGCAGGTGCGCTTCGACGCCCTGCACCTGCGCGAAGTGCTGGTCAACCTGCTGGGCAATGCGGTGCGCTACGCCAGCGCCGAACCGGCCAGCATCCGCGTGTTCCCGGTGTTCGACGCCACCGGCCGGGTCGAGCTGCACGTGCAGGACGACGGACCGGGCATCACGCCGGAAGTGCGCGCCCACCTGTTCGAGCCGTTCTACACCACGTCGAGCAAGGGCACGGGCCTGGGCCTGTACCTGGCGCGCGAGCTGTGCCTGAACAACGGCGCCATGCTCGACTACGAGTACCGGTCCGACGACAGCGGCGGCGGCCGTGCCGGCGGCCGCTTCGTGATCACGTTCGCATCGGCCTGACGCGCCCGCGCACACTATATATAGAGGAAACACGGAACAAGCATGAGCTCCCCCCGCATCCTGGTGGTCGACGACGAAGCCGACCTGCGCGAGCTGCTCGAGATCACCCTGCTCAAGATGGGCCTGGACGTCGACAGCGCCGCCACGTTGCGCCAGGCACGTGCCTTGTTCGAGGAACACGACTACGCGCTGGTGCTCACCGATATGCGCCTGCCGGACGGCCTGGGGCTGGAACTGGTGCGCGAGATCGCCGCCTCGGGCAAGGGCACGCCGGTCGCCGTGATCACCGCCTACGGCAGCGCCGAGAACGCGGTGGTGGCGCTCAAGGCCGGCGCCTTCGACTACATCGCCAAGCCGGTGGCGCTCGACGCGCTGCGCGTGATGGTGCGCTCGGCCCTGAAACTGTCGGAAGGGGGCGCCGCGGCGCCTGACGGTGGAGCGATTGCTTCGCGCATGATCGGCCATTCCGCGGCGATGCAGTCGCTGCGGGCGCAGATCGCGCGCCTGGCGCGCTCGATGGCGCCGATCTCGATCACCGGCGAATCCGGCAGCGGCAAGGAGCTGGCGGCGCGCGAGATCCACGCCCAGAGCTCGCGTGCAGGTAAACCCTTCGTGGCGGTGAACTGCGGCGCGATCCCCGAAACCCTGATGGAGGCCGAGTTCTTCGGCTACCGCAAGGGCGCCTTCACCGGCGCGGCCGAGGAGCGCGACGGCTTCTTCCAGGCCGCCAACGGCGGCACCCTGATGCTCGACGAAGTGGCCGACTTGCCGCTGGCGATGCAGGTCAAGCTGCTGCGCGCGATCCAGGAGCGGCGCGTGCGCAAGATCGGCGCCACGACGGAGGAGCCGGTCGACGTACGGCTGGTCAGCGCCACCCACAAGGACCTGGCGCGCTGCGTCGCCGACGGCCTGTTCCGCCAGGACCTGTTCTACCGCCTGAACGTGATCGAGCTGACCCTGCCGCCGCTGCGCGAGCGCCTCGACGACCTGCCACTGCTGGTCGAGGCCATCCTGGCGCGACTGGCCGGCCCCGGCCAACCGCCGGCCCGCCTGGGCGCGGGCGTGGCGCAGGCACTGCGCGCCTATCCCTTCCCGGGCAATGTGCGCGAACTGGAGAACGTGCTGGAACGGGCGCTGGCCTTCGCCGACGACGGCACCATCGAGGTCGGCGACCTGCTGCTCAAGGGCGCGCGGGCGGGGGAGGCGCCGCCCGCACCGGCACCGATGGCCGTGGCCCCACTGCCTGCCGAGCCGGCCGAGCCGGCCGTCCGGCCGCCGCAGCCGCCGGCCCCGGATGCGCTGCCCAGCAACCTGCCCGACTACCTGAGCCAGGTCGAGCGCGACATCATCCAGCGCGCGCTGGCCCAGACCCAGTTCAACCGCACCCAGGCGGCCAGCCTGCTCGGCATCAGCGTGCGCCAGCTGCGCTACCAGATACAGAAGCTGGGCATCCAGGCGCCGGAACCATGAGCCGGCGTTGCGCGCGTGCCGTGGCGGCGCGGGATCCGCACCATCGTCGCGCCCCGAAAACATCATGTTAGTGCTTACTCTCGGGGTAACGCTTGAGCTGGCTTGCTTTAACAAATGTCAAGGCGAGCGCAACAAAAAAATCCTCTGCTTTAGCCCTTTGATCCTGCTGAATATCGACTACAATTAGGTCTATAACGCAGTAAGACACTAGATGTAGTGGTCTGCCTCGACAGATGTAAGAGCAGGCCGAACAGCAGCAGAGGGGCCCCATGCAAGCGGTTTCCAATCATGGCTCCCCTCTTTATTTATTCGCTGGAAGTTATCACGTTGCCAATTTTTACGGGTTGGCAGCATTCCTTTGTAACCTTTTGACGGGGCCGTACCGCGGTCCCATGTCGGCCGGCGTAACGCACGCCATCCTGGGAGGCTCCTCAATGCAAACATCTTCGGACATTTCCACCAACCCGCACGTCGCTCCAGGCGCGACTGCCGGTGCCACTGCCGCCGAACTGGTCGCCAACGGCGACTACCGCATCATCCGCCGCAACGGCGCCGTGGTGCCGTTCGCGCCGAACAAGATCGCCGTGGCGATGACCAAGGCATTCCTGGCCGTGAACGGCGAGCAGGGCCGCGAGTCGGCGCGCATCCGCGCGCTGGTCGACGAGCTGACCAACAACGTGGTCGCGGCGCTGGTGCGCCGCCAGCCGAACGGCGGCACCTTCCACATCGAGGATGTGCAGGACCAGGTGGAACTGTCCCTGATGCGCTCGGGCGAGCACGACGTCGCGCGCGAGTACGTGCTGTACCGCGCCAAGCGCATGGACGAGCGCCGCGCCGCCAAGGAAGCGGCCGGCGGCACCCAGATCGCCGCCCCGCAGATCCACGTGGTCGATGCCGGCGCGCGCCGTCCGCTGGACATGAACGAAGTGGTCTCCCTGATCAACGCCGCCTGCACCGGCCTGGAAAAGCACGTCGACGCCGACGCCATCCTGGCCGAGACGGTCAAGAACCTGTACGACGGCGTGCCGGTCGAGGAGCTGCACAAGTCCGCCATCCTGGCCGCCCGCGCCCTGATGGAAAAGGATCCGGCCTACGGCCAGGTCACCGCGCGCATCCTGCTGCACACGATCCGCAAGGAAGTCTTCGGCCACGAGGTGCCGCAGGCCGGCGCCGCCGCCGAATACCTCACCTATTTCCCGCAATACGTGGCGAAAGGCATCGACGCCGAGCTGCTGGACGAGGAACTGGGCAAGTTCGACCTGCACAAACTGGCCCGCGCCATCGTCGCCGACCGCGACCTGCAGTTCAACTACATCGGCCTGCAGACCC
>DAMAFT010000121.1:0-9466 GCA_031995805.1 Massilia sp. | reverse complement strand
GCCGGATACGGAGCGTGGATCACGAAGCAGGGAATCTGCGCCATCAGGCCGGCGAAGCGGCCCTTGTTCTCGAAGCGGGCGCGGAAAGGCGATTGCGCGAACCGCTCGCCCAGGCGCGGCACGACGCCGCCGCCGATATAGATGCCGCCGCGCGCGCACAGCGTGACGGCGACGTTGGCCGCCACCGTGCCGAGCATGCCGCAGAACACGTCCAGCGCCTCGGCGCATAGCGGGTCGCTGCCGTCCAGGCCGCGCTCGACGACCTGCGCGGGCGCCAGCGGCGCGCCATGCGCGCCGTCGCGGCATGCCAGCGCCTCGTGGATCAGGGCCAGGCCGGGACCGGATACCAGCCGCTCGCTGGAGACGTGCGGCCATTTGCTCCAGCAGTACGACAGGATCGCCTGCTCGCGCGCGTCGGCCGGCGCGAACGCGGCGTGGCCGCCTTCGCTGGCCAGCACGGTCCAGCTGCCGCGCACGGGCAGCAGGCCGCCGACGCCCAGACCGGTGCCGGCGCCGACCAGGCCGATCGGCGCGTCGGCGACCGGCGCCGCGCCGCCCACCTGCACCAGGTCGGCGCGGTCGAGCTGCGGCAGCGCCATCGACAGGGCGGCGAAGTCGTTCACCACCAGCAGCGTCGCCAGGCGCAGTTCAAGGCGCGCGGCCTCGATCGAGAATTGCCAGTGGTGGTTGGTCATGCGCACCATGTCGCCGTCGACCGGGTTGGCGATGGCGATCACGGCGTGGCGCAGCTCGCGCGCCGCGCCAGGCCGCGGCGCCAGGTAGGCGCGCACGGCGTCGCACAAGGTCGGATGGTCGGCGCAGGCCAGTGTCGCCACTTCCTCGATGCGCCCCGGGCCGCGCTGCAGCGCGAAGCGGGCATTGGTGCCGCCGATGTCGGCCAGCAGCCGTGCGCCGCCGAATAGCACGTCGTCCATGGTGTCCCTCATGTCTCCTCGCGTTGTTCCTGGGTTGGTCCCGTTTGTTATCGTGTCACGCGGCCCGGCGCTGCAGGCGCTGGCGCGCGATGAAATCACGGTACCACAGCGCGCTGGCCTTCGGGACCCGTTCGAGCGTGTCGTAGTCGACCCAGACGATGCCGAAGCGCTTGGCGTAGCCGGAGTTCCATTCGAAGTTGTCCATCAGGCTCCACAGGAAGTAGCCGCGCACGTCGATGCCCTGGTCCATGGCCGCCTTCAGCGCCTCCAGGTGCGTGCGCACGTACTCGATGCGCACCTGGTCGTCGACCTGGCCGTGTTCCAGCGCATCGACGGCCGCCATGCCATTCTCGGTGATGTACACCGGGGGCAGGGCGGGGTACTCCTGCTTCAGCTTGACCAGCAGCTCGGTCAGGCCCTGCGGGTAGATCTCCCAGCCCATGTCGGTGAAGCCGATGCCGCCCTCGGGCTTGCGCGGCGGGACTTCCGCGCTCATCACCTCGCGGCGGTAGTAGTTCACGCCGAGGAAGTCGAGCGGCTCGGCGATGATGTCGAAGTCGCCCGCCTGCACGTCCGGCGCGTCGCCGCCGTGCGCCTGCAGCGACAGTTCCGGATAGCGCTTCTTGAAGATCGGGTCCATGAACCATTCGATCGAATTCGCCCATTCGAGCGCGGCGAGGCGCCGGTCGGCGTCGCTGTCGGTGGCCGGGTCGGCGGTCCACTGGTTGAGCACGATCCCCAGTTCCGCCCCGGTGCGGGTGGCGCGCATCGCCTGCATCGCCAGGCCGTGCGACAGCAGCAGGTGGTGCGAGACCTGGATCGCCTGCTTCTTGTCCGCCACGCCGGGCGCGAACTGGGCGTTGCCGTAGCCGAGGTTGGCCGTGCACCACGGCTCGTTGTGGGTGGCGATGGTGGCCAGGCGGTCGCCGAAGCGGCGCGCCACCTCGTGCGCGTAGTCGGCGAAGTGGTGCGCGGTGTCGCGCGCCATCCAGCCGCCGGCGTCCTGCAGTCCCTGCGGCAGGTCCCAGTGGTACAGCGTCAGGTGCGGCGCGATGCCGCGTTCCTGCAGCGCGTCCAGCAGGCGCGCGTAGAAGTCGAAGCCCTGCTCGTTCCAGGCGCCCTTGCCGGCCGGCTGCACGCGCGACCAGGCCATCGAGAAGCGGTAGGCGTCCACCCCCAGGCCGGCCATCAGGGCGACGTCCTCGCGGTAGCGGTGGTAGTGGTCGCAGGCGACGTCGCCGTTGCTGTGGTCGATGATCTTGCCCGGCGTGTGCGAGAAGGTGTCCCAGATCGACGGGCCCTTGCCGTCGGCGGCGGACGCGCCCTCGATCTGGAACGCGCTGGTCGCGACGCCCCACGTGAAGTTGGAAGGGAAGAGGATGGATTCGGTCATGGTGCGGGCGGGCGGTGGCTTGGTGAGTGTGCGGTGGACGCAAGGCGGGACGGGCGCCGCGGGTGGGGCCGGCGGGCGGGGAGGCGTCTCCTTCCTGGCGTTATTATTGGCTTTATTTTGAAATCGATTTCATATTACCGTTGCAAGGAATTGGCTGTCAAACACAATTTGGGCCCGCTGGGGAAGAGGCGGCTTCGACTGGCGCGGCCGGGTGGAAAACGGCCGGGTTTTCTGAAACCGGTTTCGTGCTGATATACTTGTGGTAACGTCAAGCCGCCGGCGCTTCGCCGAATCCACACCCAGCCAATGAAAAAAGACCCCAGCAGCACCGCGATGGTCACCGTCCACGAAGTCGCCCGCGTGGCCGGCGTGTCGGCCGCCACCGTATCGCGCTTCCTGAACGGCACCGCCCGCGTGTCCGACGAAAAGCGCCAGGCCATCGAGAGCGTGATCGAGCGGCTGAACTACAAGCCCAACGTCCTGGCGCAGAACCTCAAGACGGGCAGCTCGCGCACCGTCGGCGTGCTGACCCAGTCGCTGGTATCGGGCTACTTTTCCGACGCGCTGGCCGGCGTCGACGAGGCGCTGCAGGGCACCGGCTACGCGCCGCTGATCGTGTCGGGCCACTGGCATGCGGAAGAAGAGGCCGAGCGCATCGAACTGCTGATCGCACGGCGGGTGGACGGCCTGGTCATCCTGAGCGGCAAGCTGAAGGACGCGCAGATCCTGAAGCTGTCGCAGCGCGTGCCGATCGTCGCCTTCGGCCGTGCGCTCGAGGGTCCGCGCGCCTACGGCTTCTGCCTGGACAACTACCTGGGCGCCTGCGAGGCGGTCGAGCACCTGATCCTGCAGGGCCACCGCCACATCGCCTTCATCGGCGGCCCGTCCGACCACCAGGACGCGCTGGCGCGCCTCGAGGGCTACCGCGACACGCTGGCCAGGCACCGCATCAAGGAAAAGCAGCAGCTGATCGTGGACGGCGACTTCCTGGAATCCGGCGGCCTGCTGGCGGTGGAGCACCTGCTCGAATCGGGCCAGCGCTTCTCGGCCATGTTCTGCGCCAACGACCTGACGGCCTACGGTGCCCGCCTGGCCCTGTACCGGCGCGGCATCCGCGTGCCCGAGGACATCTCGGTGATCGGCTTCGACGACCTGCACAGCTCCATGTACACGACCCCGCCGCTGACGACGGTGCGCCAGCCGCTGTTCGACGTGGGCCGCAGCCTGGGCCAGGCCATCGTAAAAATGATCAACAACCAACCCCTCGACGTCGACGTACCGCAACTGAACCTCGTGGTCCGCGAATCCGTCCGCCGCATCGGCTGATCTTGCACAAACCGGGGTCAGAGCCCGGCTCTGACCCCGGTTTGATTTTTGTCAGCTGCGGCGTTCAGGCGGCGAAGCCGCCGTCGGCGAGGAGGTCGGCGCCGGTGACGAAGGCGGACTCGGGGCCGGCGAGCCAGGCGACCAGTGAAGCGATTTCCTCCGGACGGCCGTGGCGCGGCAGGGCCATCAGGTCGTGCAGCGAGCGGCCGAAGTCGCTGTCGGACGGGTTCATGTCGGTTTCGACCGGGCCCGGCAACACGTTGTTGACGGTGATGCCGCGCGGGCCGAGGTCGCGCGCCAGGCCCTTGGCCAGGCCGGTCAGGGCCGACTTGCTCATCGCGTAGAACGCGCCGCCGCCGAACGGCATGCGCAGGGCGTTGGTGCTGCCGATGTTGACGATGCGGCCGCCGTTCGGCAGGTGCGGCAGCGCGGCCTTGGCGGTGGCGAACACGGCGCGCACGTTCACCGCCACCAGCTTGTCGAACTCCTCGACGGTGAAGGTTTCCAGGGTGCCAGGCAGGAAGATGCCGGCATTGTTGACGACGATGTCGATGCGGCCGAAGCGCTCGGCCGTGGCGGCGACGGCGCCGGCGATGGCGGCCGGGTCGGCGGCGTCGGCCTGCAGCGCGAGGGCCGTGCCGCCGGCGGCGGCGACGTCGGCGGCGAGCGCGTCGGCCGGTCCGGACGAGCTCTGGTAGGTGAAGGCGACGGCCGCGCCGTCCGCGGCCAGGCGGCGGACGATGGCGGCGCCGATGCCGCGCGCCGCGCCGGTGACGAAAGCGACTTTGCCTTGCAGGGATGCTGTCGATGCCATGATGGACTCCATGTGGTGGGTTGGTGTGCATGCAGTATCATTCCAACCGGCGGTTGAAACTAGCCGGTCAAAAAGCATATCAATTTCAACCAGGAGTAAAAGATGAGCAGCGATGCCTTTGCCCACCTCGATGCCTTCATCCATAGCGCGGAACAGGGCGGCTTCTCGGCAGCGGCGCGCAAGCTGGGGATGACGCCGGCCGGCGTCAGCAAGAACGTCGGCAGGCTGGAAGCCAGCCTGGGGGTGCGCCTGTTCCAGCGCAGCACGCGCCAGTTGCGCCTGACGGAAGAGGGCGAACAATTCCTGCGCGCGGTGGGCGACCCCTGGCACCGCATCGCCGATGCGATGGCGGTGCTGCGCGAAGGCGCCGGCCGTCCCGCCGGTCCCTTGCGGGTGGCGCTGGCGCCGGCGGTGGGGCGCATGCATGTCGTGCCGATGCTGGAAGCCTTCCACGCGCTGTACCCGGACGTGCTGCCCGACCTCCATTTCGAGAACCGCCAGGTCGACCTGATCGCCGAGGGCTACGACGTCGCCATCGGCGGCGGCGTCGAACTGACCCAGGGCCTGGTGGCGCGCGAGCTGGCCAGGGTGCGCATCGTGGTGGCGGCCGCGCCGGGCTACCTGGCGCGGCGCGGCACGCCCGCACATCCGGACGACCTGGCGGCGCACGACGGCATCGGCCGGCGTGCGATCCGCAGCGGACGGCTGCAGAGCTGGACGCTGCGCACCGACGACGGCCGCACGGCGGCGGCGGAACTGCATCCGGTGGCCGTGCTGGACGATCCGGAAGCGATGGCGCGCGCGGCCGCGTGCGGCCTGGGCATCGCCCTGCTGCCGGCGCCGCACGCGCACCCCTTGCTGCGCAGCGGGGAACTGGTGCGCATCCTCCCCGAATGGCATGCGGAGGCGGGACCGCTGTTCGTGTACTACTCCAGCCGGCGCCTGCTGCCGGCCAAGACGCGGGTGTTCGTGGAGTTCGTGGTCGAGCGGTTCCGGGAACTGGGGCTGGCGGCGGAGTTCACGGCCTAGGTCGTCGCGCCGCGCCAGCGCCGAACTGGTGCCGTCGAAGGACCAGGTCCTGCTGCACCGCGACGAGGTGCTCGGCAAGTCCGGCCAGCCCTACGTGCGCTTCACGCCCTGCTACCGGGCGTGGTTGCGCCGGCTCGGCCAGGACGACCGGGTGGCGAGCGGCCTGCTCATACGTCGCCGTCGCGCCGGCACTTTCCGTTGCCGTGGCGATGATGGCCCCGGTACAGCCAGCGCCGGCGTAGCACCCGGTGCGTACAGTGCAGCACATCGCCGGCCGCCTACAACAGCCGCAGAACGTCCAGGCCTGGCCACGCGGAACGTGCGTCGGACGATTCGCGCAGGCCGCACAACGTGCGCATCGTCTCTTCGCGCTTGAACAGCGCGCGCTGCGCGGCGCTCGGCTGCGTGGCGGCCGTGTAGCCGTAACGAAGCCAGGCCGCCAGTTCGCGCGCCAGGCCGTCGCGGCCCGCCGGATCGGTCCGCACCTGCCGTTCCCGCTCGAGGATCGATTCGAGCCAGGTCCACGGGTCGTGCGCGCCCAGCGCAGGCAGCATGTCGGCGTCGGCGTCGCCGTGCCGGCGCAGCAGGTCCAGGGCCAGCCGCGTCGGCACGTAGGCGCCATGCCTGCCCGTCATGGACAGCGCGAGCCTGCGTACCCGGTGCGCGTCGCTCTCGAGGACCAGGCGGGCGATGTCGTCCTTGCGCTCGGGAGCCAGGCGCAGCCATGCCAGGAAGGCTGCGACCCGGACCCGCGCGGATGGATGGGACGTCAGCCAGCGCACGGTGTCGACATGGTCGCGCGCCCCGGACTCGGCCAGCCCCGCCAGGCAGGCGCGCAGGACGGCGGCGCTGCTGTCCGGCGCGGCCAGGCGGCCGGCCTGCAAGGCTGCGGCGTCGACGCCGTGCCGCCCCAGCCAGTCCGCGGCGATGCGCCTCGTCCAGCCATAGGCATCGGCGAGGCAGTCGATGGCGAGGGTCTTGCCGTCGGCAACGTCGCGCTCCAGCAACGCGCGCAGCGCGATCGCCCGCACCATGCCGAAATGCGAGCGCAGGGCGTGCCGCGCCATGCGGGTGCGCGCCGGATCGTCGAGCGTCCCGAGCGCCCCGGCGGCCCGCGTCGACAGCACGATGTCCGCCCGGTTGGACAGGGCCAGGCCGATGCGCTCCGTGCTGGTGCCCAGGTCCTGCTCCTCGGCCAGGCGATAGCAGGCCCTGGCGATGACCGGGTCGGGCGCGCCGATACCGTCGACGATGCGGCGCGCGCCCAGCAGGCCGGCCAGGATATGCTCGACCTGTCCGATCCATGCGGCGTGGTCGGTCCGGCGCGCCGCGCGCAGGCGCTCCAGGGCCGGCAGCAGCGACAGCGCCGCCTCGGGTTCGCAAAGCGGCAGCAGCGCCTGCATTGCCTCGCGTGCGCGCAGGCGAATCGCGGGAACCCAGTCGTTCAGGCGCGCCGTGATGGCCGGCAGAAGACCGACGGCGCCCAGTGCGGCCGCGCGCTCGAGCGCCGCCTCGCGGACGTAGCCGTCGTGGTGCGCCAGATAAGGGCCCAAGGCCGCCGCCGTATCGCAGTCGCGCACATCGGCCAGGATCTCGTGGCGCTGGCGGTACGCGTACGGCGCGACTGGCGACATGGCGCCGACCCGCGCCGGCGCCGCCGAGTGCGCATCCACCGCAGGGGAAGCGCGGCCGAGCCGGGCGCGCAATCGCTTCAGGAACGTCATCGCAGTCATCCTTCCATCACTTCCACTTGCACCCGCTCCCCGTCAACGTGTCCTTGGCCAGCGGAATCAGCGCCATGAGTCCCATGCCGGCATACTGCGTCTGGCAGTCGCCGTTGCGCGCGCCGTCGATGGCGCGGCCCAGTGTCTCGTCGCGCGTCGCGCGCAGCGGCCGGCGGCCGGGACCGATGCCGTCCGGGTCGGCGACGGCGGCGCGCGCCGCCCCGCGTGCCGCGGCCATGTCGAAGCCGCCGCCGGCGCCGGCGTCCGGCTGCGCAGGGACGGTGAACGCCGGCGCGGGCGTCCCCTCGGGCATGGCGATCGCTTGCGGGGCCGGCGCCGGCCGCGGCGTGGAGGCGGCCCGCGGCGCGGCAACCGGGGTAATCGGAGCGGCCGGAGCGGCCGGAGCGGCGGCCCGCGCAGCCGGTACCGGCCTTGGCGCGGGCTTGGGCAGCGGCGTCGGCGCCGGCGCGGCCGCGCGCGGCGTCACCAGCACGAAGCGCACCTCGGGCCGGGTGTCGTCGGGGTGCGCGCGCTGCTGCGGCAGGGCGTGCAGCAGCCAGGCGAGGGCGGCGCCGTGCGCGACGAGGCTGATGCCCCACGCCCAGGCGCGGGCCCGGGCCGGCATGGCGCCGGCCGGGCGCAAGGTGGCCAGTGTCGTGGTCGTGGTCATGGACATCGCCCCATTCTATCCGCATGCCGGTCGGCGAAAGCTCACGAAATCTCTCCGCGCCGGCGCGGCGTGCCGGAATGTCATCGTGGCGAAACATGACGGCTGTACAATGGCCAGTTCCGCGGCCGGTATCCGGCCCGGCCATATCGACCCAACCGCATCCGATCCGCGAGACCACCGACCGCCATGCCCACGACTTCCCGACCCGCCCTGACCAGGACCTCCCTCACGCTGCTCGCCTGCGCCGCCCTGCTGGCGCCCTGGCAGGCCGGCGCCGCCGCGCCGGCCGCCAGGGCGGCGCAGGCCGACGCCCGGGCCGCCGCCGCGCAGCCGAAGCTGGTGGTGGTGATGGTGATCGACGGCCTGCCGTCCGAGCAGGTGCAGCGCTACCGCGACCAGTTCGGCCAGGGCGGCCTGCGGCGCCTGCTGGAGCAGGGCGCCAGCTTCACCAACGCGCACCAGGCCCACGGCATCACGGTGACGGCGATCGGCCACACGGCGGTGCTGACCGGCGCCTACCCGTACCGCCACGGCATCATCGGCAACAACTGGCTCGACGCCGACGGCAAGCTGGTCTACTGCACCGAGGACACCCGCCATACCTACATCGGCGAAGCGGAAACCGACCCGCACGACGGCACCTCGCCGGCGCTGCTGCGCGTGGACACGCTGGGCGACCAGCTGCGCTACGCCACCGGTAACCGCAGCAAGGTCGTCACCGTCTCCGGCAAGGACCGCGGCGCGATCCTGCTGGCCGGGAAGACCGGGACGGCCTACATGTTCATGGACAAGACCGGCGACTTCGCCAGCAGCACCTATTACATGCAGCAGCACCCGGCCTGGGTCGAGCGTTTCCGCGCCGCCAGGCCGCAGGACCGCTATTACGCCAAGGCGTGGAAGCCGCTGCTGCCCGACAGCGCCTACGCCGACGACGCGCCGTTCCCGGAGCCGAGCCTGAAGGGCCCGAACCGCTTCCCGTTCATGTTCTACAGCGAGAGCGGCGCGCCGGCGCCCGACTACTACAACCGCCTCAAGACCAGCCCCGCCGTCGACGAGCTGACCCTGGAGTTCGCCCGGGCCGCCGTCGAGGGCGAGGGGCTGGGCAGCAATCCGGGCGGCGCCACCGACATCCTGGGCATCAGCCTGTCGGGCCACGACTACGTGAACCACGCCTACGGTCCGGAAAGCCGCATGTCGCACGACCACCTGCAGCAGGTCGACCGCAAGATCGCCGCGTTCTTCGACTTCCTCGACCGCCGCATCGGCATGGACAACGTGCTGGTCGTGCTGACCGCCGACCACGGTTTCTCGAATACGCCGGAATTCTCGCGCCAGCGCCACATCGAGGCCAGCCGCATCGACCCGAAGGCATTGCCCGCGGCGCTCGACAAGGCGCTGGCCGAGCGCTTCGGCGCGGCCGGCCTGGTGCGCACGTCCTACCTGCCCGAGATCTACCTCGACCATGCCGCCATTGACCAGCGCGGCCTGGTGCGTGCCGACGTCGAGGATGCGGCGGCGCGCTTCCTGCTGGGCCAGCGCGGCATCGCCGAGGTGTTCACGCGCACCCAGATGGTC
>DAMAFT010000120.1:0-9536 GCA_031995805.1 Massilia sp. | reverse complement strand
GAACGCGCTGGTGCTGGCCGACATGCCCTTCGGCAGCTACGGCACCAGGGAGCAGGCCTACGACAGCTGCGCCGTCCTGATGCGCGCCGGCGCCCAGATGGTCAAGATCGAGGGCGGCGAATGGCTGGCCGACACGGTGCGCTTCCTGGTCGAGCGCGGCATCCCGGTGTGCGCCCACATCGGCCTGACGCCGCAGTTCGTGCACCAGCTGGGCGGCTACCGCGTGCAGGGCAAGACCGATGCCGGCGCCGAACAGCTCAAGCGCGACGCCAAGGCCCTGCAGGATGCCGGCGCCGCCATCGTGCTGCTGGAAGCCGTGCCGGCCGCCCTCGGCAAGGAAGTCACGGACCTGCTGCACGTGCCGACCATCGGCATCGGCGCCGGCCCGGACTGCTCGGGCCAGGTACTTGTCATGCACGACCTGCTGGGCGTGTTCCCGGGCCGCAAGGCGCGCTTCGTGCGCAACTTCATGGACGGCCAGACCAGCATCGACGCGGCCGTCGGCGCCTACGTCGCGGCCGTCAAGGACGGCAGCTTCCCGGCGCCGGAACACTGCTTCTGAGCGTAGCATGGGGGACATGCGCGAACCGTCCCCTACCCTGCGCCTGTTCCTGGCGCTCTGGCCCGGCGCCGCCGTGCGCGAACGACTGCGCGCCGCGCGCGACGCCTGGTCCTGGCCGCGCGGCGCCACGCCGGTCGCCACCGATAAACTGCACCTGACGCTGCACTTCCTCGGCGCCGTGCCGGCCGAACGCCTGCCGGACCTGCGCGCCGGCTGCGCCGTCCCCTTCTCGCCGTTCGACCTGCGCCTGGGCCGCGCCGAGCTGTGGCATGGCGGCATCGCCGTGCTGGCGCCGCACGAACAGCCCGCCGCCCTGCTCGACCTGCACGCGCGCCTGGCCGGCTCCCTGACGGCGCTCGGCCTGCGGCCGGAGGCGCGCGCCTACCGGCCGCACGTGACGATGGCGCGGCGGGCGGGCGGGGTCGCCTTGCCGGCCGCGGGGGCGGACATCGGCTGGCATGTGGACGGGTATGCGCTGGTGGCGTCGGGGCCGGATGGCTACGCCGTGCTGCACGCCTATCCGTGACCACGCGTCACCGTACGCGGCGGCATCGTAGGGTGCGCTCCCCGGGCGCACCGACCGTCACCCCTTGCGCGTCACGGCCCCCGCGTTCAGGGCGATCACGATCCCCGACGCCGACAGCACGCCCAGCGCCACCGCGATATTGCTGTGCGCCGCGATCGACCCGATGATCGGCGGCGCCAGCAGCAGGCCCGCGTAGCCCAGCGTCGCCACCGCGGCCAGCCCGCCACCGGCCGACATGCCCGGCACGCGCGCGGCCGCCGAGAAGAGCACCGGCACCACGTTGGCCGCGCTCAGGCCGATCAGCGCGAAGCCCAGCGCCGACAGCAGGAAGTGCGAACTCAGTACCGCCAGCATCAATCCGGCGAACATGCCGATGCCGCCGGCCGCCATCATGCGCGCCGCGCCGAAGCGCAGCACCAGGCGGTCGCCGGCGAAGCGGCAGGCCGCCATCGTGACCGAGAAGGCCGAGTAGCCGAGGGCCGCCGACGCCGGCTCGGCGCCGGTGCGCTCGGCCAGCAGCAGCGCGCTCCAGTCGACCAGCGCGCCCTCGACGGCGAAGCACAGCAGCGCCAGCATGCCCAGGAACAGCGCCGGGCCGCGCGGCACGGCGAAGTGGCTGCCGTGCGCGGCCGGCGCCGCGACCAGGATGTGGCGCGCGCACAGCGCCACGGCGACCGCGACCATCACGCCCGCCGCCAGCGCGCCGCGGCCGTCGCCGAAGCCGGCGCCGATCACGATGCCGCCGAGGACCGCGCCGAGCAGGCCGCCCAGGCTGTAGAAGCCGTGGAACGAGGACATGGTCGGGATGCCGCGCGCGCTTTCCACCTCGCTGGCATTGGTATTCATCGACACGTCCAGCAGGCCGTTGCTGGCGCCGAAGGCGAAAGCGGCGCAGAACAGCGGCACGATGTCGCCCACGTTCATCAGGAGCGCGCTGGTGACGGCGAACATCCAGCCGCTGGCCAGCACCACGGCGCGCGTGCCCCAGCGTCCTGACAGCCAGCCAGAGAGCGGCATGGCGGCGATGGCGCCGCCGGCGATCGTCAGCAGCAGGAAGCCCAGCGTGCCGGTGGCGATGCCGGCGCGCGCCTGCACCAGCGGCACGTGGGCGGCCCACAGGCCGATGCCGGCGCCGTTCAGCAGGAACACGATGGAAATCGCCCAGCGCGCCGCCTCCACGCGGGCCGCGGGCTGGAGCATGGCTTGCGGTTCGTGCATCGTCGTCATGCCTTGCCTCCGTCCGCCAGCAGGATGTCGGGCGCGCGCTCGGCGCGGCGCAGGCGCGCCAGCACGTCGGGCGCGGCATCGGCTTCCAGCACCAGCCGGTCGACCTCGGACAGCGGCGCGATCAGGAACGGCGCCGGTGCCTCCAGGCGTTCGTTCAGCACGGCCACCACGCGCCGGCTGGCCGCCGCCAGCATCGCGCCCTTGACCTCGGCCTCCTCGGCATCGCTGGCGCCCAGGCCGCGGTCGGCCTCGACGCTGCACACGCCGACCACGGCCAGGTTCACGCGCAGCTTGCGGATCTCGGCCGCCGTATGCGCGCCCAGCACCGCGCCGGCATGGCCGGAGTACGTCCCGCCCAGCAGCAGCACCCGCGTGGCGCGCATGTGGCCCAGCTCGAGCGCGATGCGCGGGCTGTTGGTGACGACGGCAGCGGCCTGCCCATCTTCCAGCAGGCGCACGAAGGCCAGGTTGGTGGTGCCGGCGTCGACCAGTACCGTATCTCCCGGCTGCACGTTCTCCGCCAGCGCGCGCGCCAGCAAGCCCTTGCGGGCGGCATCGGCGTCGGCGCGCTGGCCGAAGCTGGGCTCGGCGCGCGTGCGCCGCATGGCGCCGCCGTGCACGCGCCGCAGCAGGCCGGCGGCATCGAGGTCGCGCAGGTCGCGCCGGATGGTGTCTTCCGACGTCTGGAAACGCTGCGCCAGCTCGGCGGCCAGCACCTTCCCTTGCCGGTCGACTGTCTCCACGATCAATTGCCGGCGCTCTTCAGCGAGTTGCATGGGTGTTCCTCCTTGAGCCCTGCACTCTACCGGCTTATGCATAAACATGCAAATTCATGCAAAAACAGGCGCAAGCGGACACTTTCCATCATGATGCGTTAGGCGAGCAGCCTCAGGTGGTCGCGCTCCCGCGAGCTGATGACGCGCGAGAAGGTGGCGAATTCGAGTTCCTTGACTTCGCAGAAGGCGTCGCCGGCGGCACGTAGCGCTCCAGGCCGCGGATGAACAGGAACGCGCGGTCGGCCAGCTCGAGCGCATCGCCGTGGATGACATTGATTTCCACCTGGCCGGCGCCGGCCTCGCCACGTGCTCGGTGGCCCACGGCACGACGCGCAACGTGGTCGCATCCGGCACGCAGACCATGTCGGGATCGGTGGCGCCGACGCAAGGGGTGGTGTTCGGCTGTTCGCCGTGCACCGTGTTCAGCAGCACGCTCTTGGGCAGGCGCATGTGTTCGCCGGCCAGGAACAGGTCCTTGGGGAGGACCTTGCCGCGTCGGATGCCGGCCGGCGCCGTGTTCCCGCGATTCGTTGCCGCGTTTTCGCAGTTGGCGTCATGGCCCCCGCAAGCCGGATGTTCTGCGGCATACTTTCCCAAATGGAAATCCATACCGACACCGACATCGGCACCGGACGCATGTGGCGCATCTATGCCTGCGGATGGGCCGCCTACCTGCTGATGCTGGCCCTGGCCCTGCAGTTCGACGGCCTGCGCAAGGGCCACGTGGACTGGCGCTCGATCGCCCAGATGTTCGCCATCAGCGGCCCGAATGCGCTGTTCCTCGCCCTGTTGTGGCCGCTGGGCGGCTGGCTCGAGCGGCGCGGCCTGGCGGCCGGCGGCATCTTCCTCGTCCACGCCGCCGGCGCCCTGAGCTATGCCGTGCTGTCCTACCTGGTCATGTGGCTGCTGTTCGGCTTCATCCAGCCGCTCGACTGGTATGTCTGGCCGGTGCTGTACGCGATGATGACCTACGGCGTGATCGCCGCCCTGTTCCAGATGGTGCGCAACAACGCCGCCCGCCGGCGCCAGGCCGCGGCCATGCAGCAGGCCCAGAACCTGCTGGTGGCGGCCGAGCTGAACGCCCTGCGCAGCAAGCTCAACCCGCACTTTCTGTTCAATACCCTGCACTCGATCATCGCCCTGACGCGGCGCGATCCCGCCGCCGCCGAGACGGCCCTGTTCCAGTTCTCGGACATGCTGCGCTACGTGCTCGACACCGAAAAGACCGGCAACGACCGCGTGCTGCTGGACGACGAGCTGGGCTTCGTGCGCGACTACCTGCAGCTGGAAGGCCTGCGCCTGGGGTCGCGCCTGCAGGTCGACTGGGAACTCGACGATGGCGCCGGCGCCCTGACCCTGCCCGCGCTGTCGCTGCAGCCGCTGGTGGAAAACAGCATCAAGCATGCGTTCAACCCGCACAGCCGTCCCGGACGCCTGCTGATCCGTTCGCGCGTCGACGAAACGGCCGGGACCTTGATGCTCACCGTGGGCGACGACGGCCCCGGCGCCGACCCGGCCGCCGTGCACGCCTCGCAGGGCCTGGGCATCCGCACCGTGGACCGCCGCCTGCGCCTCGCATACGGCCCGCGCGGCGGCCTGGCGGTCGCGACGGCGCCGGGCGCGGGCTTCACCGTCACCATGTCGATCCCCCTGCAACCCGCATGAAGAAAGCCGCCCCATGACCGCCCGCACCGTATTCATCGCCGAGGACGAGCCGCTGGCGCGCGACGTCCTGCGCGACGCCGTCTATGCCCATGCCGGCCTGCGCCTCGTCGGCGAGGCGGCCGACGGCGCCGGCGCGCTGGCGCAGATCGAACGCATCCGTCCCGAGATCGTCTTCATGGACATCCAGATGCCCGAGATGACCGGCCTGGACGTGCTGCGCCGCCTGAGCTTCACGCCGGCCATCGTGTTCACCACGGCCTACGACCAGTACGCGGTGACGGCCTTCGAGCTGAACGCCGTCGACTACCTGCTGAAACCCTTCACGCGCGCCCGCTTCGACGCGGCCGTGGCGCGCCTGCTGGCCGAACCCGCGCCGTCGCGCGACGCCATGGACAGCGCCCTCGACGCCGCCGCGCACAAGGCGCCGGGACGGATCGAGCGCATCCTGGTGCGCGACCGCGGCCAGATCTTCCCGCTCGCCACGCGCGAGATCGAATACCTGAAGGCCGACGCCAAGTACACGGCGATCGCCGCGCGCGGCCAGACCTTCCTGGTGCGGATCGGGATTTCCGAACTGGAGGCCCAGCTCGACCCCGCGCGCTTCATGCGCATCCACCGCTCGGCGCTGGTGAACCTGGATTTCGTCGACGCGATGAAGGCGGACGAGCAGTCGCAACTGGTGATCCGGATGCGCGACGGCGCCGTATTGACGGCGAGCCGGGAGGCGTCGAAAGTATTGCGGGACATGGCGATCTGACCCGTCGATTGCGAGATCTGCCCCCGTTTGTGGCATCCCGGCCACCCCGCGCCGGGCATCCCGCCATGGCCGCATAAAATCGATCCGCCGGCCGATATCTGCCGCTATAATCCGGAATTTTTCCAGTCCGAAATTCCATCTCGCCGCCGGGGGCACGCACGCAATGAACACTATCCTGATCTGGTCCGTCGCACTTTACCTGCTCGGCACGCTCGGCCTGGGCGTCTGGGCCGGATCGCGGATCAAGAACACCGCCGACTTCGCCGTCGCCGGCCGCAGCCTGCCGCTGGTCATGGTCATCACGACCACGTTCGCCACCTGGTTCGGCGCCGAGACCGTGATGGGCATCCCGGCCAAGTTCGTGCAGGGCGGCCTGGGCGCGCTGGTCGAGGACCCGTTCGGCGCCGGCACCTGCCTGATCCTGGTCGGCCTGTTCTTCGCCGCGCGCCTGTATAAATTGAATTTATTGACCATCGGCGACTACTACCGCGCCCGCTACGGCAAGGGTATCGAGGTGTTCTGCTCGACCGCCATCATCCTGTCCTACCTGGGCTGGGTCGCCGCCCAGATCACCGCCCTGGGCCTGGTGTTCTCGGTGCTGACCGGCGGCGCCATGTCGGAGACGGCCGGCATGATCGTCGGCACGCTCGCCGTGCTGGTCTACGTGGGCGTGGGCGGCTTCCTGGCGGTGGCGATCACCGACTTCATCCAGATGATCGTGCTGGTAGTCGGCCTGTCGATCATCGCCGTGTTCTCGGCCAAGCTGGCCGGCGGCACCGGCGTCGTGATCGACATGGCGCAGCGCGCCGACCTGTGGAAATTCCTGCCGGAGGCGAAGTTCACCGACGTCGCCTTCTTCGTCGGCTCGGCCGTCACGATGATGCTGGGCTCGATCCCGCAGCAGGACGTGTACCAGCGCGTGATGTCGGCCAACAGCGCCCCCACCGCGCGCGCCGGCGCCGTGATCGGCGGCGCCAGCTACATCCTGTTCGCCTTCGTGCCGATGTTCATCGTGGCCTGCGCCGTCATCGTGATGGGCAACGATGCGATGGACATGGCCAAGAACGACTACCAGCGCGTGCTGCCGACCTTCGTGATGACGCAGATGCCGCTGGTCATGCAGATCCTGTTCTTCGGCGCCCTGCTCTCCGCCATCAAGAGCACCTCGTCCGCCACGCTGCTGGCGCCGGCCACCAGCTTCGTCGAGAACATCCTCAAGAACCTGCGCCCGGAAATGAAGGACCGCCAGCAGCTGCTGGCCATGCGCATCACCATCGTGCTGTTCGCCGCCATGGTGCTGGCCTACGCGATCGCGATGCGCGGCACCTCGATCTACGACATGGTGTCCTCGGCCTACCAGGTCACGCTGGTCGGCGCCTTCGTGCCGCTGGTGATGGGTCTGTACTGGAAGCGCGCCACCACCCAGGGCGCGATCGTGTCGATCGGTGCCGGCATCGCCACCTGGGTCGTGTTCTTCCCCCAGATCTCGACGCTGGGCGAGGCCTTCCCGGGCCAGCTGGCGGGGCTGATCGCGGCGTTCGCCGGCATGCTCGCCGGGTCGCTGGCGCCGCAGGTGCTCAAGAACCGGCACGAGGCGCACAAGACGGCGCTCAGCGTGTAAGGCTCCCCTGGCGGGCATCCCGTGCCCGCCAAACGCCCGCACGTCCCTCACACGTGCAGCAGCAGGTGCTCCCGCTCCCACGGACTGATCACTTGCATGAACTCCTGGTGCTCCAGTTCCTTCACCGCCGAATACACGTCGATGAAGCGCTCGCCCAGGATGTCGCGCAGGCGGTCCTCGGCGCGCAGCAGGCCCAGGGCCTCGGGCAGGCCCTGCGGCAGCTGCACGTTCATCTTGTAGGCATTGCCTTCCACCATCGGCGTCGGTTCCAGCTGTTCCGTGATGCCCAGGTAGCCGCAGGCCAGCGTGACGGCCAGCGCCAGGTACGGGTTGGCGTCGGCGCCGATCACGCGGTTTTCCACGCGGCGATCCTGCGAGCCCGAGACCGGCACGCGGATGCCGACCGTGCGGTTGTCCACGCCCCACTGCAGGTTGATCGGCGCGGCCGTGCGGCGCACGATGCGGCGGTAGGAATTGACGTAGGGCGCGACGATCGCCATCGCCGACGGCATGTATTTCTGCAGGCCGCCGATGTACCAGCGGAACAGCTCGGACGGGGAACCGTCCTCGTTGCTGAAGATGTTGCGGCCGGTCGCGGCGTCGACCACGCTCTGGTGCACGTGCATGGCGCTGCCCGGCTCGCCGGCCATCGGCTTGGCCATGAAGGTGGCGTACATGTCGTGCTTCAGGGCCGCCTCGCGTAGCGTGCGCTTGAAATAGAAGACCTTGTCGGCCAGGCCCAGCGGCTCGCCGTGCTGGAAATTGATTTCCATCTGGCCGGCGCCGATCTCGTGGATCAGGGTGTCGACGTCCAGGCCCATCATGTCGCAGTAGTCGTAGATGTCCTCGAACAGCGGGTCGAATTCGTTGACGGCGTCGATGCTGTAGACCTGGCGGCTGGTCTCGGAGCGGCCGCTGCGGCCGATCGGCGCGGCCAGCGGCAGGTCGGGGTCGATGTTCTTGGCGGTCAGGTAGAACTCCAGTTCGGGCGCGACCAGCGGGTTCCAGCCTTTCTGCGTGTACAGCTTGAGGACGCGGCGCAGCACGCTGCGCGGGGCGAAGTCGACCAGGCGGCCGTCGGCGAAATAACAGTCGTGGATGACCTGCGCGGTCGGGTCGACGGCCCAGGGCACCATCGTGATCGTGCCGGGGTCGGCCTTCAGGATCATGTCGCGGTCGGTGGTGGAAATGGCGCGGTCGAAGGCGTCGTCGGCTTCCGGCGAATTGCCGGTGACGGTCATGCCCAGCACGATTTCCGGCAGGCGCATGCCGCGCTCTTCGGTGAATTTCACGCGCGGCAGGATCTTGCCTCGCGCCACGCCGGTCAGGTCGGGGACCAGGCATTCGATTTCGGTGACTCGCTTGCCGTTGAGCCACTCGTCCATGTCGTTGTAGGAAAAATTATCGCGGATAGCCATGTTGCTTTCTCTGTTCGTGAATAGGGGGTGCGGACGCGCCCGGGGGCGCCGCGGGAATGGCGCTGGAACAGGGGAGCTAGGGGACGGGGCCGGCCGCCCATCGTGCGGCGGCGCTCATGCGCTGTCCCGCTTCCTTTCCTGCTTGGCCGCCTGGTAGGTGCGGCAGGCGTTGCCGAACGCGCCGAACATCTTCATCGAGTGCGGGTTGTGCACGATGCGCCATTCCGGATGCCATTGCACGGCCAGCGTGAAGCCGGGCGCGTGGCCCACCGTGAAGGCTTCCACCAGCCCGTCCTCGGCTGTCGCTTCGACCACCAGGCCGGCCGCCAGTTCGTTGACGCCCTGGCCGTGCAGCGAGTTCACGGGAATCTCGGGCATGCCCAGGATGCCGTGCAATACACCGCCCTCGATCAGCTTGACCTTGTGCGCGTCGCCGTACTGGTCGTCCATGCCCAGCGCCGGGTCCTCGCGGTGGTCGAACTTGCCGGGCACCGCCTGCACCGCCTGGTGCAGGCTGCCGCCCAGCGCCACGTTCATTTCCTGGAAGCCGCGGCAGATCGCGATGATCGGGATGCCGCGCTCGACCGCCGCGCGGATCAGCGGCAGCGTGGTCTGGTCGCGCGCCGGGTCCTGCGGCAGCGACGGATCGAGCACATCTTCCGAGTAATAGCTCGGATGCACGTTCGACGCCGAACCGGTCAGCATGATGCCGTCGCACAGGTCGAGCATCGTCTCGAGGTCGAGCGATGCCCCCAGCGAGGGCAGGATCATCGGCGCGCAGTCGGCGCCGAGCACGATGGCGTCGACGTACTTGTGCTGGGCCGCGTGGTACGGATGCTCGCCGAAGTCGCGGGTGCAAGCGGGGACGATTACGATCGGGCGCATGGTCTCTACCTTTGTACAGTGAGGCGCACGCGGACCCTGTTACCGTCCGGCCCGCATGCGAGTGGCCGTTGCCCCGGCGGGCGAACGCGTCGCCAACGA
>DAMAFT010000119.1:0-9561 GCA_031995805.1 Massilia sp. | reverse complement strand
GACGCGCACCGGCTGGAAGGTGCCGGCGCCCACGTGCAGCGTCACGTAGGCGATGCGCACGCCCTTGGCGGCCAGCTTGTCCAGCAGCGGCTGGTCGAAGTGCAGGCCGGCGGTGGGCGCGGCCACGGCGCCCGGCTCCTTCGAATACACGGTCTGGTAGCGCTGCTCGTCGAAGTCGTCGGCGTCGTGCTCGATGTAGGGCGGCAGCGGCAGGCGGCCGTGGGCCTCGATCAGCGCGAACACGTCGGCATCGAAGTGCAGCGTGAAGAATTCGCCGGCGCGTTCGCCGGTGGTCACGTCGAAGGCGTCGGCCAGGCGGATGCGCGTGCCCGGCTTGGGCGACTTCGAGGCGCGCACCTGGGCCAGCACCGTGCGCGGGTCGAGCACGCGCTCGACCAGCACCTCGACCTGGCCGCCGGATGCCTTCTGGCCGAAGAAGCGCGCCTTCAGCACGCGGGTATTGTTCATCACCAGCACGTCGCCGGCCTGCAGCTGGCCGACGATGTCGGCGAAGTGGCGGTCCGTGATGCGGTCGCCGTCGAGCTGCAGCAGGCGCGAGGCGCTGCGGTCCGGCAGCGGCACCTGGGCGATGCGTTCTGGCGGCAGTTCGAAATCGAAATCGGAAAGGGAATACATTCTGCTCATCTGGGAAAACAGGCCCGCGAGCCTTACAATAGGGGCTCGAGCGTGTAGGGCGAACCCTCTATTTTACACTCGCTTTCCGGCGCCAGGGCGCAGTCGAGCGGCATTCTGGCCGATCCTGCAACGCCGCCGGCGCGCGCCAACCGATCCGCCATGCCAGCCACCAAAGCCCCAGCCGATGCCAAATCGGCACCGAAAAGCATCGAAAGCAAGCTCGCCAAGCTCGGCCTGCGCACCGACATGGACCTGGTGCTGCACCTGCCGATGCGCTACGAGGACGAGACGCAGATCGTCCCGATCCGCGAAGCCTGCCTGCGCGGCGGCCACGTGTCGCAGGTCGAGGGCGTCGTCACCAGGAACGAGGTCGCCTACAAGCCGCGGCGCCAGCTGCTGGTGACGATCGCCGACGAGTCCGGCGACATCCAGCTGCGCTTCATGAACTACTACGGCAGCCAGGTCAAGCAGCTGGCCGAGGGCACGCGCGTGCGCGCCCGCGCCGAGGTGCGCCACGGTTTCTTCGGCGCCGAGATGGTCCACCCGGTCTACAAGGTCGTCAACGAGGGCGCGCCGCTGCCCAATTCGCTGACGCCCGTGTACCCGGCCGGCGAAGGCCTGTCGCAGACCGTGCTGCGGCGCGCGATCGCCGACGCCATGAAGCGGGTCGACTGGACCGACACCGTGCCGCAGGGGGTGCGCACGCGCCTGGACCTGGCCGAGTTCCAGCCGGCCGTGCGCATGCTGCACTATCCGCCGCCGGACGTCGACGAGCATGCGCTGGTCGAACGCTCGCACCCGGCCTGGACCCGCGTGAAGTTCGACGAGCTGCTGGCCCAGCAGCTGTCGCTGAAGAAGGCCCAGCAGTCGCGCCGCGACAAGGGCGCACCGGTACTGAAAGCCGTGGGCGAGCTGTCCGCCGCCTTCCTGCAGGCGCTGCCCTTCAAGCTGACCGGCGCCCAGCAGCGCGTGGTGGAAGAGATCCGCGCCGACCTGCGCGAAGGCTATCCGATGCAGCGCCTGCTGCAGGGCGACGTCGGCAGCGGCAAGACCGTGGTGTCGGCGCTGGCCGCCGCGCAGGCGATCGACAGCGGCTACCAGGCGGCGCTGATGGCGCCGACCGAGATCCTGGCCGAGCAGCATTTTCGCAAGATCGCGGCCTGGATGGAGCCGCTCGGGGTCAAGGTGGCCTGGCTCACCGGCAGCCTCAAGAAAAAAGAGAAGGCCGCGTCGAACGAGTTGATCGAGTCGGGCGAGGCGCATCTGGTGATCGGCACCCACGCGCTGATCCAGGACACGGTGCAGTTCGCGAAACTGGGCCTGGTGATCGTCGACGAGCAGCACCGCTTCGGCGTCGGCCAGCGCCTCACCCTGCGCAACAAGGGCAGCGACGGCCTGGTGCCGCACCAATTGATGATGTCGGCCACGCCGATCCCGCGCACGCTGGCGATGACGTATTACGCCGACCTCGAGGTGTCGGTGATCGACGAGCTGCCGCCGGGCCGCAGCCCGATCGTCACGCGCGCGATCGACCAGATGCGGCGCGACGAAGTGATCGAGCGCGTCTACGCGGCGGCGCTCGAAGGCCGGCAAGTGTACTGGGTCTGCCCGCTGATCGAGGAATCCGAAGCCCTGCAATTGCAGACCGCGACCGAGACCTACGAAACCCTGGCCGAATCGCTGCCCGAGCTGCAGGTGGGGCTGGTGCATGGCCGCATGAAGCCGCTCGAAAAGCAGGAAGTGATGGATGCGTTCACGGCCGGCCAGGTGCACGTGCTGGTGGCGACCACCGTGATCGAGGTCGGGGTCGACGTGCCGAATGCGTCCCTGATGGTGATCGAGCATGCCGAGCGCTTCGGCCTGTCGCAGCTGCACCAGCTGCGCGGGCGCGTGGGGCGCGGCTCGGCGGCCTCGGTGTGCCTGCTGCTGTACCAATCGCCGTTGGGCCAGGTGGCCAAGCAGCGCCTGATGACGATGCGCGAGACCACCGACGGCTTCGAGATCGCGCGGCGCGACCTGGAAATCCGCGGCCCCGGCGAATTCCTCGGCGCGCGCCAGTCGGGCCAGGCCATGCTGCGCTTCGCCAACCTGGAAACCGACCAGTGGATCGTCGAGCAGGCGCGCGACGTGGCGGCCTGGCTGCTGGAGTCGAGCAAGCCGGAAGCGGAGGCGATCGTGGATGCGCACCTGCAGCGCTGGCTGGGCGGGCGCGAGGAGTTCCTGAAGGTGTAGCGTGGACGGCAGAGCCCGTCCACGCGCCATGATCCGCGCCGGATTACTTGGCCGCCACCGGCGCCGTCGCCGGATCCGCCGCTTCCTTGCCGTCCTTCTTCTCCTTGGCATCCTTGGCGGGCTCGCCCTTCTTGTCGTGCTTGCCCTTGGCGTCCTTGGCGTCCCTCTTCTCGTGCTTGGCGGCGGCCTTGCCGACGGCCGGCGACGTGGCCGAATCCGGCGTGCTCGCCTGGGGCGGCGTCGCGGGCGCGGTCTGCGCGAAGGCGGTGGCGGCGAACAGGCCGGCGATCAGGGTGGCGACGGTACGTTTCATGGTGGGCTCCTCGTTGTCTCGGGTTAGGAACGGCGGACGGCGTGCCGGCTTACTTGGCGGGAGCCGGGGTCACGGCGGCCACGGTGGCGTCCTTGGCTGCCTTGGCGGCGTGGCCGGTCCTGGCGGCGGCGTGCTTCGCGCCTGCCTTGGCGTCCTTCGCCTCGGCCTTCACGGTGTCCTTGGCCTGCTTGGCATCGGTCTTCGCTTCCGACTTGGCTGCCTTGGCATCCGTCTTCGCCGCGGAGGCGGCGGCGACCGGCGCGGCGGCCGGCGTTGCGGTCGCCGCCGGGGTTTGTGCGAAAGCGGCGGTGGCGAACAGACCGGCGATCAGGGCAGTGGCGATGTGTTTCATGGTAAGTCCTCGGCGTAGTGTTGGAATGTGGTCCGGTGCACGCTGGCGTGTCACCTGCTCCAGAAACGAGGACGGCCGCCCGCCTGTTGACGGCCCTTACAAAGCCTTACCCGGCTGACAAATGCTTACAAACCGCCAAGATGGTGGCGGACCCGCGGCAGGCTCAGTCCACGCGGGTGAGTTCGACGCCGTCCACGGTCATCTTCCACTTGCCCTGCTCGCGGTGCGGCGGCTTGCCGACGACGAAGGTCGAGCTCAGGAAACTGGTGCCGACGTCGAAGTTGTCGCCGTCGAAGCCCTGCAGGTCGACGCTCAGGTCGAGGTTCTTGCCGGGACGATCGCGCTTGTACTCGACGTGGCCGTCCTGGCGGATCTTCAGGCGCATCTTCTCGCCCACCCACTCGCCCACGTAGTTCGCCTTGGCCGGCGGGACCGGCACCGGATCGGCGAAGCTGGGCGCGGCGGCGAACAGGCAGGCGGCAAGGAGGGCGGCATGGAGGCGCATCGGAAGTCCTTTCGGTGGCGGCGGCGTAAAGATCCAGTATCGGACGGCGCCGCGGCAGCGTCAAACACATTCGGATATGCACGCGGGCGAAAAAAAAGCCCGCACGACGCGGGCTTCGTGCCGCCAGGGCGGATCAGATGCCGTAGCCGTGCCACGCATCCTTGAATTCCTGGGCGCGCGCGTCCACCACTTCCGGGCGGGCGCGCAGCCACTGCACGACGGCCTCGCGGTCTTCCTCGGTCGGCGAGCCGCGCTCGATGTTGGCGATCACGCCTTCGGTTTCGCTGAACGGTTCCTTGCCGCCGAAGCCGCCGCCCAGCAGGCCGCGCTGCTCCAGGAAGCCGAAGAAGTCGTTGATGAAGTCGTGGTACGGTTCGCCGCGCATCGGGTTGTGGAACACGAGTTCGATGTCGAAGCAGTGTTCCTTGAATTCGCCGACGCGCAGCTTCTTGCGCTGGCGCGGCTTCAGGCGGCGCAGGCGGCCGGTCGAGCGGGGATCGCGTTTCATGGATCGGTTCTCCTTGTTGGTCATTCGGTCGTTGCCGTATCGGACGCATAGCGCACGCCGGCCTGGCGGCGCGCCTCGTCCATGATGCCCATCAGCGCCAGCGTGTCCGCGTGCGTCATGCCGGGGCTTTCGACGAGGCCCGCCTGCCAGCAGCGCTGGGCCTCGATGATTTCGTGCACGTAGCCATTGCCGAGGTAGGGCGTGGCCACCGTGCGCGCGCTGCCGTCGGCGCGTGCCACCGTCACGGTGCGGGCACGGTAGAACAGCGTGTCCATGCGCACGTGGCCCAGTTCGCCGGCGATCGTCAGCTCGCCCGGCAGGCGTGCGCGCAGCGAGCAGCTGCACACCGACATGCCGCCGTTTTCGTGGCGCAGCACCAGCGCGGCCTGCTCGTCGACACCGGTCGGCCCCAGGTCGGCCTGGGCCGCCACCGAGGCGACGGGACCGAGCAGCGCCAGCGCGATCGACAGCGGATAGATGCCGATGTCGAGCAGCGCGCCGCCGCCCAGCGCCGGGTTGAACAGGCGGTGCTCGGGGCCGACGTCGGCCTTGAAGCCGATGTCGGCGATCACCTGCGTTACCTTGCCGATCTCGCCGGCGTCGACGATGCGGCGCACCTCGGCCAGCGCCGGCAGGAAGCGCGTCCACATCGCCTCCATCAGGAACAGGTTGTTTGCGCGCGCCAGCGCCACCAGTTCCCCGGCCTCGCGCCGGTTCATCGTGAACGGCTTTTCGCACAGCACGCCCTTGCCCGCCTCCAGCGCCAGGCGCACGTTCGCCACGTGCATCGGGTGCGGCGTGCCGACGTAGACCAGGTCGACGTCGGCCGCGCCCACCAGCGCCTCGTAGGAACCGTGCGGCGTGCCGCCGAATTCGGCGGCGAAGGCGGCGGCGCCCTCGATGCTGCGCGAGCCGACGCCGGCCAGCACGGCATCCGGCGTGTCCTTCAGCGCGGCGGCGAAGGCTCTGGCGATCTTGCCGGTGCCGAGGATGCCCCAGCGGACTGTCTTGCTCATGCATTTCTCCTTGTTGGCCTGAATACGGACTCGTCGCGGTAAAAGTCTTCGTCCTGCCCCGGCCACCAGCCCGGCACGCCCAGCGCCTGCAGCGGCGTGAAGGCGGCGTTGCTCAGGCCAGCGCGCGCCAGCTCATCGGCCAGCACGGCGTCGATCCAGCCGCGCCGCCCGTCCCGGTCGAGGGCGAACACGTGCGCCGGGGCGAACACGACGCGCGTGTGCGCGGTGATCGCCTTGCGCGGCGCGACCAGCTTTTCCATCAGCGCGTGGCCGAACAGCCAGGCTTCGGCGCCGCCGCCGGGAGCGAACTGCGCGCGCCGCGTCCACAACGCGTCGACCCAGCGGTGTGCGCGCAGGTCGTCGACCAGTTGGTGGCCGCCGGCGTCGTCGCGCACCAGCAGCAGCGCGGCGTTCTCGTCGAAGATGGTGGCGGCGTCGCGCGCCGGACCGCGCGACTTGCCGACGCCGGCCGCCGCGATCTGCGCGGCCTGCAGTGCGTTCAATGCGCGCTTGATGCGCGGGAAGGTCTGCCACACCAGGCCATTGAAGAAGTCGTGCAGGTTCTCGCGCGTGGGCACGCAGCCGGTGGCGCCGATGAATTCCTCGTAGGCGGTATCGGGCGGCAGGTCGGCCTGCGGCACGAAGCGGATCGGCTGGCCGCGCTGGTTGGCCAGGCCGAGCCGCTCTGCATTCGCGTTGAACGCCGCGATGAACGGCCCGGCTTCCAGGCTGGCGAAGGCGGGACGCACCGTGTCGAACCACGGCTGCGCCCAGTCGATCTCCGGAAACGACGTCGGCGCCATCCCGCTTACAGCATTTTCCAGCCGATCTGTTCGCCGCCGTTCAGCGGCACCAGTTCGTGCTCGCCCATCGGCACGGTGGCCGGCAGGGTCCAGTGCTCGCGCTTGAGGGTGATGGTGCCGGTATTGACCGGCAGGTCGTAGAAGGCCGGGCCGTTCAGGCTGGCGAAGGCTTCCAGCTTGTCCAGCGCGCCGGCCTGCTCGAAGGCGGTGGCGTACAGCTCCATCGCGTGCAGCGCGGTGTAGCAGCCGGCGCAGCCGCAAGTGGTTTCCTTGGTGTGCACGGCGTGCGGGGCCGAGTCGGTGCCGAGGAAGAAGCGTTCGTCGCCGCTGGTGGCGGCCGTGACCAGCGCCAGGCGGTGTTCCTCGCGCTTGAGGACCGGCAGGCAGTAGTAGTGCGGGCGGATGCCGCCGCGGAAGATCTCGTTGCGGTTGTACAGCAGGTGGTGCGCGGTGATGGTCGCCGCGATCGGGCCTTCGGCCTCGGCCACGTACTCGGCCGCGTCCTTGGTGGTGATGTGCTCGAACACGATCTTCAGTTCCGGGAAGTCGCGGCGCAGCGGACGCAGCACGCGCTCGATGAACACGGCTTCGCGGTCGAACAGGTCGATGTGGTTGTCGGTGACTTCGCCATGGATCAGCAGCGGCATGTCGGCTTCCTGCATCGCTTCCAGGGTCTTCACGCACTTGCGCAGGTCGGTCACGCCGGCCGCCGAGTTGGTGGTGGCGCCGGCCGGGTACAGCTTGACGGCGTGGACGAAGCCGGACTCCCTGGCGCGGCGGATCTCGTCCGGGTTCGTGTCGTCGGTCAGGTACAGCGTCATCAGCGGCTCGAACGCCATCCCTGCCGGCAGCGCCGCCAAAATGCGGTCGCGGTAGGCGGCAGCCAGCGCGGTGGTGGTGACCGGCGGCTTCAGGTTCGGCATGACGATCGCGCGGGCGAACTGGCGCGCGCTGTGCGGCAGCACGCTGGCCATCGCCGCGCCGTCGCGCAGGTGCAGGTGCCAATCGTCGGGACGGGCGATGGTGATGGTGTCGGGGGATTCGATGGTGGACATGGCGGCTCTCGGATTGCGGACCCCGGCATTTTACCCGTTGCCACCGGGCGCGGCACGCGCCGGCGGACCGGCGCCATACATTTCTTATAAGCACCAACACGGCCGACGGCGCTAGAATCGCCGTATCGTCCATCCGCCCGTCGCGCCATGACCCACGACCTTTCCCTGCTCGTCCCGCTGGGCGGCATCATCGTCCTCGCCTACACGGTGTACGGCATCACCGGCTTCGGTTCCTCGCTCACCGCGATGCCGCTGCTCGTGCTGCTGGTGCCGCTGCGGGTGGCGGTGCCGCTGATGCTGGTGTTCGACCTGGTCTCCGGCCTGCTGCTCGGCCTGCGCAACCGGCGCCACATCGCGTTGCGCGAGGCGGCGCGCCTGCTGCCCTTCATGCTGGCCGGGATGGCGCTGGGCGTGCTGGCGCTGGTGAAGGCGCCCGAGCGCCTGCTGCTGGTCGTGCTGGGCCTGTTCATCCTGGGCTTCGCGGCCTGGCAACTGCTCGCGCGCGGCGCACCGCGGCCGCTGGCGCCGGCCTGGGCCGCGCCGTTCGGCGCCGTCGGCGGCGTGTTCACGGCGCTGTTCGGTACCGGCGGCCCGTTCTACACGATCTACCTGACGCGGCGCCTGGACGACAAGCTGGCGCTGCGCGCGACGATCAGCGGCGTGCTGGTCTTCAGCGCGGTGGCGCGCCTGGCGCTGTTTTCCAGCGCGGGGCTGTACGGGCAGGCGTCGCTGCCGCTGCTGGCGGCGCTGCTGCTGCCCTGCGCGCTGGGCGGGCTGTATCTCGGCAACCGGCTGCACGCGCGCTTGCCGGCGGCGCGGGTCAGGCAGGCGATCTGGGTGGTGCTGGTAGTCGGCGGACTCAGCCTGGTGCTGCGCAACCTATAGGGCATGGCGCGCGCAGCGCGCTTCCGCCTTCCCGTCAGCGGATGATCCTGGCCAGGAATTCGCGCGCCCTTGCCGACGCCGGCGCATCGAAGAACGCGTCCTTCGGACTGTCCTCGACGATGGCGCCTTCGTCCATGAACACGACGCGGCCGGCCACGCGGCGCGCGAAGCCCATCTCGTGGGTCACCACCATCATCGTCATGCCTTCCTGGGCCAGGCCTGTCATCACGTCCAGCACCTCGCCCACCATTTCGGGGTCGAGCGCGGACGTCGGCTCGTCGAACAGCATCGCCACCGGGTCCATCGCCAGCGCGCGCGCGATCGCCACCCGCTGCTGCTGGCCGCCCGACAGGCGCGCCGGGAACTTGTCCTGCTGCGCCAGCAGGCCGACCCGGTCCAGGTATTTCAGGCCGTTGGCCGTGGCTTCCTCGCACGAGCGCCCCAGCACCTTGATTTGCGCGAGGGTCAGGTTGTCGCGCACCGACAGGTGCGGGAACAGCTCGAAGTTCTGGAACACCATGCCGATCCGGGCGCGCAGGGCCGGCAGGCGCGTGGCCGGGTCGCCGACCGACGTGCCGTCGACGCGGATGGTCCCCTGCTGGAACGGCTCGAGGCCGTTGACGGTCTTGATGAGGGTCGACTTGCCGGAACCGGACGGCCCGCACACCACCACCACGTCGCCGCGCGCCACGCTGGTGCTGCAGTCGCGCAGCACCTGGAAGTCGCCGTACCACTTGCTGACTTTGTCGATCTCGATCATCGCTACATCATCCGTAAACATTTGTGTGAGAGGCTTCCGGCGCGCCGTATTGTCGCTTATTTACGGGCATTCCGGCATGCTTGACAGCACTTGCAAGCGCAAGGATACTGCGGGACTTGTCAATATTGTCAGCATCACGGCGCTCGCGCACGATCGACCGATCTTGCCCGGGTTTCAGCCCGAATCCAGTCCAGGACTCGCCGGCGCAGGACGGACGATCTCTCCCTGGCCGCCACGCCGTCATCACAGAGGAAGCCTATGAACAAACGTAACCGCCTGACCACCTACATCCTCGTGGGTCTCGCGCTGGGCATCGCCGTCGGCTATGCGGCCAACGCCGGCCTGGCCGATCCGTCAGGCTTCGCCGACAACATGTCCCTGATCACGACGCTGTTCCTCCGCCTGATCAAGATGATCATCGCGCCGCTGGTGTTCTCGACGCTGGTGGTCGGCATCGCCAAGATGGGCGACGCCAAGGAAGTCGGCCGCATCGGCG
>DAMAFT010000118.1:0-9562 GCA_031995805.1 Massilia sp. | reverse complement strand
CGGTGGCAAACCGCACGGTGTCAACAAGATCATCACCGCCCACGACACACTTACAGTCGACGGGGTGCCCGTTGCGGTCGAGGGATGCACGACGGAATGCGGGTGCAAGCTGATCGGCAGCTTGCCGGCGACGGTCGGTTGAAAGCCTTGATCGGTACCTTCCTACCGCTTTCGTGGACTGTCCAAGTAACGTGCCATGACGCGTTCGCCCAGCAGTTTGAAGCATCACATCTTTACTTCAACAAGGCTGCGGCAATGGTAGCCGCTCCATTTTTTCGGATCTCCCGGTCCAGCCTGCGCATCGTGTGCAGGATGACGTTGCAGGCATCCGCACCGCAGCGATTCGTCTTCCAGAATTTGGCGTTCTTGTGGAGCGGGATCCTCGCATACACGGCGCACAAAGCGATCGCCTGGCAGTCCTTCTTGTCGCAAGCGCCATCGCCCCTGACGCTGGCAATGCGCTTGTCGGCAGGAATCTGATCAAGCAGCCTTCGCGGGAAAGGCGCGTCGCCGATACTGTTGCTGGGCGTACGACACGAAGGCAAGCCGTATGCCTACGACGGAGACATGACCGAATGCGGCGCAAAATTGATCACGTCATTATGAGTTGACTGTTAAAGTACCGCCATCTCAGCCAGCCACCACACGCAAAGGGGCCGCCAACGGTAGTATGTCAACCTGGGCCTGCTCAAGTATCCACGCCTCGATCTTCACGTGCCAGACCCTCAGCAGATCAAGCGGTCGACGAATGTAGTTCTGCTCGCGCACACCTTGCGGCGCGTGCCCTTGTATCTGCGCGGCAATACCCTTCGGTGTCTCGATCCACTCGCTTAGCGTGGCGAACGAACGCCGTAACCCGTGCAGAGTAAGCTTCGGCAAGCCAGCCGCTGCGACCGCCTCGTTATGAGCAATCCGCGGCTCCGCGATGCGACCGGACTTGGACGTCGGACTGGAAAACACGTAGTCGTTACGACGCGGCAGCTTGGTTAGTAGCTGCGCCACAAACGGGGTAAGTGGAACCATCCGAAAATCCTCGACCTTGTCGGAAAGCTTGATGCTACCCCACTGAAAGTTTACATGTGCCCACTTCAGTGCCGCGAGTTCTTCGCGCCTGGCACCGGTGAGCAGCAGGACCTGGAGGTAAGCCGATATGACAGGGTTTCCAATCTTGCGCACGGCGTCGAACCACGACTGCAACATCTCGCGCTGAAGGACGTCGTGGCGTCGTTTCTCTTTCCCCAGACTCTCGCGGGTTCGCGCACTCTTCGTTGGATTGGTGTTCACCAGGCTCGAGTACGTCTTATGGGAAGCACACCAATTCATGAACGCCTTGAGCAGCCGCCAAGCCAGGCGTGCGCTCGATGGACGAATCTTTGCCTCTTCCTTCGCCCAGGCCTCGATGCGCTCCGTCGTCAGCTCGATGAGTCGCAGCTTGGACAAGGACCAAAGCGGCCCTGCCTTGGTCGGTTTCGGACTGCGCTTCCGGGGCTGCCCACCTTCCTGGATAATCTTGCGATGCGCGGCAATGTGATGGCTGGACCAACCCTTCTCTCGCGTCGCTATACGATCATCGATGTACTCGGACCAGACATC
This sequence comes from Massilia sp., assembly GCA_031995805.1. Lineage (GTDB taxonomy): Bacteria > Pseudomonadota > Gammaproteobacteria > Burkholderiales > Burkholderiaceae_D > Telluria. The sequence goes on along the minus strand of DAMAFT010000118.1, from coordinate 7,969 downwards.
ACCCAGAGTCACGGACTCGCGCAGCCGTTTTTCCTGTTCGGCCACGACTGCAGCTTCCTGAGCATCGCGAGCCGCCTTCTCTGCCGCCAACGCATCCGCCTTCACTTTCCGCGGATCCTGTCCGTTATCGATCAGGACCTTCAGGCGCCGGGCTTCTGCCTGGGCCTTGGCGATGTCCCAGGTACGTGGGTCACCGATCGTGAGTCGAATGGTAGAGCCGTTCAACTTTCCCTGAAAAATATAGGACTTCGCCCCGTTCGCAGTTACCCGCAGGCCAAGGCCCGGTGAAGCCGTATCCCAAAGAAAGGATTGGCTCTTCCCACTCTCGCAGGCGAACTCCTCTACCCTGCCGGCCGTGAACTTTATTTTTCTCACTACTACCCCATGAAGAAGCGCTGTGTAACCACCATGTAACCCAAATGGTAGCATACTCATCAACACTTTCCATGTGGAATCTATCGCGAAATAACTATAAGCCACTGATTTAAAAGGCATTTGGCTCATAAAATCAACGCCGATCAACACTCATGAATACCGATTTGTGGTGGTTTGTAATCATCAGGTGGCGGGTTCGAGTCCTGCAGCCGGCACCAGGATGCAAAGAAAATGCCTTGCGCAACCACTGCGCGAGGCATTTTTTTTGGAAAATCCACTTCCACCCGCGCTATAGTCGACACCACCGACAAGCCTCCCCGGCCCCATGCTTCCGCCCCGCATCAACACCATCGACGCCATCGTCTTCGACGTCTACGGCACCCTGGTCGAAATCACCAACAAGCGCGCCCCGTTTCGCCAGTTGCTGCGCCTGGGCGAACGGCAAGGCCGGCGCACGACACCCGACGATGCCGCCCTGCTGATGAGCGCACCGCTCGGCCTGCGTGATGCGGCCCGGCACATGGACATCGCACTTGCCGACGATGAGCTCGCACACCTGGAGGACGAGTTGCGCACCGAGATCGCCTCCCTGCGCCTGTTTCCCGATACGGCGCCCGCCCTGCTCGCCCTGCGCGAGCGTGGCATCAAGCTGGCCCTGTGCTCGAACCTGGCCGCCGATTATGCGCCGCCGATCATCGACCTGTTGCCGCTGCACATGGATGTCCATGCCTGGAGTTTCGAGGTCGGCGCCATCAAGCCCGATCGGGCGATCTATCACTGCGTGTGCGCAGCGCTCGGCTGCGATCCCGCGCGCGTGCTGATGGTCGGAGACACCCCTGCAGCCGACGTCGACGGCCCCCGGTCTTTCGGCATGCAGGCTGTGTTGCTTGATCGTAAGGGGCGTGGGAAGGATGGTGCCCTGCGTTCGCTGGAGCAGTTGCATGGATTGATGACGCCGGCTTCGGGCAGTTCCCATGCAGGTTGAATGTCGAAGGTATTTACAGTTCGCCGTCAATGTATTCACGGCATTGGTTATGTCCTTGTATTTACTCAAATAGTCCGATTGGCACGATTGATGCTCTGGAGTGATGTGCTGTACAACCACATCCTAGGGAGTTCATCATGACACCGATCAATTTGAAGACAATTGCTTCATCCATCATTCTTGCCGCCGGCATGCTGGGCAGCACAGTGGCCTTCGCGACGCCGTTCTCGATCACGGCGGCGACCTTCACGCCGGGTTCCGGCTACGGAAAGGATGCCAACGAAGCCACGAACGTCGCGACCTTGCTCGATGTCGCGTTCTCGACCAGCAACTTCAACGCGCAGAATTTTTCGCTCAATGCCGTCGGCAACAGCATCACCTTCAATCTCGGCAGCATCACTTTTGCCGAACCCAACGGCTTCATGGGCATCGTGGCGAACGAGACCAACGACCTCGGCGTCACGGCGACGATGACGTTTGCGTTGCCGGGCAATAGCGCGCAACAGGTGACAGCCACGGGGACCGCTTCGACCGGCAGCGTATCGGACAACGCCGTCGACTTTACCCTCTCCTGGAATTCCGTGATCGTGCCTTTCGGTAACGGCGGCTCCTACAGCATCGCGCTCACGCCGGTCAGTTTCAGGAACGTCGGTACGGCACAGGTCGATGCCACCATCACCCTGCTTGCAACGGAAGCTGCCACCGTCCCGGAGCCGTCGACCCTGGCGCTGGCCGGGCTGGCCTTCGCCGCAATGGGTGCCGCTGGCCGGCGCCGCGCCAGGAAGTAGGCGCACCGACGGGCGGCGGCGCGCGCACTGGCGCGTCAGCGCGCTTCCACGGTGCAGCGGTCGACGCCGTCCAGCCGTTCGAAGCGGAAGCGCACCGGCAGGAACAGCTCGATCACGCCGGCGTTGGTGCGCGCGTGCATCGACACCTCGTCCATCGTGAAGCCGCCGCCGCCGGCCAGCGCCAGCGGCAGCATCAACTGGTCGGCCAGGTATTCGGCGAACGCGGCCTGCGACGCCTGGTACTGGCGCGCCCGCTGCACGGCCTGGCGCGCCACCTGTTCGGACGAGACGGCCTTTTCGCCGAAGGCCGTGAACACTTCGCTCACGTGCTCGTAGTCGAGCGTCAGCACCAGCGCATTGCCCGGGCCCTGCTCGGCCGGCAGCACGCAGGATTGCAGCTGCTCGTCGCTCCAGTTCATGGCCTTGCCCACGCATTCGAGTTCGCGCCGCGCGACCCGTTCCGGCACGCCGGCGACAAACGCTTCGGCGCGGCCGCGCAGGCGGTCGCCGCGCGTCATCCACGTGCGCGGTTGCAGGCGGGCGCAGGGTTCGACGCGCGCCTCGACGATGCCGCCGCCGGCCGGATAGAAGCCGAAGCGCTCGAGGCGCAGGTCGATGCACGCGCCCATCTCGGCCAGGCGCGGGAGCCAGGCGCGCTGCAGGAACTGCAGCGGCGGGGCCATCGGGTTGTGCGTGCCGCCGACCAGGCGCAGCGTCGACGCCTGCGCCGCCATCAGCAGCGCCGGCAGCACGGTCTGCAGCACCAGCGTGCAGCTGCCTGCGCTGCCGATCGCGAAGCGGTAGTCGCCGCCCGCCACCGGTCCGGGGCTGAAGACCAGTTCCTGGCTGCCGAGCGTCGCGCCGTCGACGGTCGCGCCGCCCACCTCGGCCGCGGCCTGGACGGCCACCAGGTGCTGGCGCATCAGGCCCGGCTTGGGGCGGTTGGCGCGGATGCGCCGGATGGAAAACGACCGGCCGGTGACCATCGCCAGCGTCAGCGCGCTGCGCAGGATCTGGCCGCCGCCTTCGCCGACGGCGCCGTCCAGTTCCAGCATGGCGGATTCGATGATCGTCGCCATGTCAGCCCTTCACGCAGACGACCTGCTTGAGCGTGTGCACGACCTCGACCAGGTCGTCCTGCGCCCGCATGACGGCGTCGATGTCCTTGTAGGCCATCGGGATCTCGTCGATCACGGCGGCGTCCTTGCGGCACTCGACGCCCGCGGTCGCACGTACCTGGTCCTCGACCGAATAGCGGCGCTTGGCCTCGGTGCGGCTCATGGTGCGGCCGGCGCCGTGGCTGCAGCTGTGGAAGCTGTCCTCGTTGCCCTTGCCGCGCACGATGAAGCTGCGCGCGCCCATCGAGCCGGGGATGATGCCCAGCTCTCCCGCGCGCGCCGAGACCGCGCCCTTGCGCGTGACCAGCACGTCCTTGCCGAAGTGGCGCTCGCGCTGCACGTAGTTGTGGTGGCAGTTCACCGCCTCGACGTGGGCCTGGAACGGCTTCTTGATGACCGTGCGCACGGCCGCGACCAGGTTCTGCATCATGACCTCGCGGTTCATGCGCGCGAACTTCTGGGCCCAGCCCACCGCTTCGATGTAGTCGTCGTAGTGCCGCGTTCCCTCCGGCAGGTAGGCCAGGTCCTGGTCGGGCAGGTTGGCGAAGTGGGTACGCATGTCCTGCTTGGCCACGTCGATGAAGTGGCTGCCGATCGCATTGCCGACGCCGCGCGAGCCCGAGTGCAGCATGAACCAGACGGCGCCCTCCTCGTCCAGGCAGATCTCGATGAAGTGATTGCCCGTGCCCAGCGTGCCCAGGTGCTTGTAGTTGTTGGTGTTCTTCAGCTTCGGCGTCTTCAGGCAGATCGCGTCGAACTCGTCCTTCAGCGTCATCCAGGCCATGTCCACGGCAGAAGGCGGGGTGTCCCACGAGCCTTTGTCGCGGCCCTTGAAGCCGCGCGTCTTGGGCGACATCCCGTGCGGGACGGCGCTCTCGATCGCGCTGCGCAACGGGCCCAGGTTGTCGGGCAGGTCGGCGGCGCGCAGCGTGGTCTTGGCGGCCATCATGCCGCAGCCGATGTCGACGCCGACCGCGGCCGGGATCACGGCGCCCAGCGTCGGGATCACGCTGCCGATCGTCGAGCCCTTGCCCAGGTGGACGTCGGGCATCGCCGCCATGTGCTTGTAGATGAAGGGCATGCGCGCCGTGTTGGCCAGCTGGCGCTTGGCCTCTTCCTCGACCGGGACGCCGCGCGTCCACATCTTGACCGGGTGGCCGCCCTGGACGTCCAGCACGTCGTAGTGTTCCTGTTTGTTCGTCATGGTGTTCTCTCGTATTCGGGGTGCCGCCGGGACCGGCCCGGCGGCGCTATCGGGGTGGCGACAAGATGTGGTGAAACATCGCCCTGTTCGGGCCACGATGTAGTTCCACCGGCATTCGCCATGAAGGGTGCGGCACTGCCGCTATTCGGTCCCGACCAGGGTGGACAGGACGTTCTGCCAGACGCGTTGCGCCTGCCAGGCCGGAATCGAACCGGCGTCACCCAATGTAGTCCTGTCGGCATTCGGGAAAACTGTTACCCGGGCTTTCAAGCCATGGGCGTCGATATCGATCGACAGCACCTGCGCCTTGCCGCCCTTTCCTGCTGCTGTTGCCGCGCCGGCCGTGCCGACGCTGATCGTCCATCCCATCTTGACCTCCCCGCGCTCAAAGCGCAATCGATTCGATCTCGCCGACCCAGTGGCCGGCATCCAGCTGTCCCGCCGCGAACGCCGCGAGGATGTCGAACACGGCATCCGAGAAGCCGCCCACGTTCAGCACGTCCAACGCTTCCGGCGCCTGTGTCGTGCCGGACGGCGTGACGTCGATGCAGGCCAGCTTCGCCTGCGGGTTGCGCTCCCTGAAGCGGCGCCACTCACGCAGCGTGGCCGTGGCGCCGTCGCCCCGCGCGGCATCGATCCAGGAGGCGTTGTCGGACACGAACACCACCAGTTCGGCGTCCAGCCTGCGCCGGTTCAGCCAGGCCAGCGGAGCGCTGCAATCGGTGCCGCCGCCGCCGATGCCCGCCAGCACCTCGGCATTGCGCATCACCGGGGCATCGTCATCCAGCGCCACCTCGACCACGCGCTGCTCGAACGGCAGCACGACGGTGCCCGGGTTCCTGCGCGCCAGCGCCGCCGCGACCAGGGCCGCCACGTCGATGCAGCGCATCTTGCTGGTCGCCGCGCCGCGCCAGCCGGTGACGGGGCTGGACATCGATCCCGACACGTCCGGACAGACCACGACACGGCCGGCGATGCGCGGCACATTGGCCAGCGCGTGTTCCAGCGCCTCCTCGAGCGCCGTGCGCAGCGGCGCCGGCAGTTCCTGGCCGGCTGCGCGGCAGGCCGCCATCAGCTGGTAGGGAAATACCCTGGCGCGGGCGATTTCCTGCGGATCGCATAGGCGCGCTGCCAGCGCTTCGGTCATGCCGGGCAGGTCGAACACACCGTGCCGGGCGAAGGTGTTCAGGTTCATGCGCAGCATCTGCCAGCCTCCCTGCAGCGCGAGCCGCGCCCAGTCGCGGTCCGCCAGCGGCTGCGCGGTCAGCAGCTGGAACGGCACCGCCGGCAGCGGCGCCGTGCGGTCGCGCTTCCAGGCTTCGAAGGCCGCGGTCAGCGGCGGCAGGGCCTGGGCATCGTAGGGCTTGCCGATCAGCCAGGCGAAGAAGGCCGCGCGCCAGGCCTCGGCGGGACGCGGATGGACCATTTTCACGATGTCCGCCAGCGACGGCGCGGTACCGACGGCCGCCGCCAGCAGCGTCTTTTCGTCGGCCGTATTCAACCATTGCTGGACCAGCTTCTTGGGCCGGGTGCCGAGTGACTTGCGGCCGGTGGCGCCGGAGCGGACGATCTGCACGAAGTTGCGCAGCATGCGGCCGTTGTCGATCACCCGGCCGAACGCCGGGGCCAGTTCCGGCGCGCCGCGCGCGGCGAGCAGCGCCGCCAGCAGGGCCGGCATGTCCTTCATGTAGCCGCGCTCGCGGCAGTGGATCGCCGCCTGGGCCAGGAAGCGCGGATCCAGGTCGCGGCCGAGTTCCAGCACGGTCGCGAGCTGGTCGCCGGCATCCGCGTAATAGGTGTCGTTCAGGCAGCCGGTGGCCGCGTACTGCGCCAGCCGGTGCTTCGGCGGCAGCAGGTAAGCCGGCGCCCCGGCGTCGTTCCACGCATCGGCTTGCGGCAGCAGCTTGCCCTTCAGGGTCTGGAACAGGTTCTGGTTGGCCATGATCGCTTCCTCGTTTCGTCGTCTTCTTGTCCTCTCTTTTGCAAGCGGCGTGCCAGCCTGTGCCGTCACATACCCAAGTGGTTGATTTTTATATTGAAAACGCTTTGATTCCTGATTTACAGGAGATTCAGCCAGCACTGTGCGAACGTGATAAATTTATCCCTGTATATAGGGATTTATAAAGATGAAGAAGAAGAAAACGGTGGTGATCGGTTTTATCGGTACGCAGCTCGACAGCGGCCGCGGCAGCGCGCGCTGGGAAAAATGGCGGCCGACGGTGGCGCTCACCCAGCACGAGGACATCGTGATCGACCGGCTCGAACTGCTGTTCGACGGCCGCAGCGATGCGCTGGTGCGGCAGGTGGCCGAGGACATCGGCGGGGTATCGCCGGAAACCGCGGTAGTGCCGCGCCGCGTCGACATCGCCGACCCGTGGGACTTCGAGCAGGTATACGGCGCATTGTTCGATTTCGCGCGCGGCTATCCGTTCGACCCGGACCACGAGGACTACTGGATCCACATCACCACCGGCACCCACGTGCTGCAGATCTGCATGTTCCTGATGACAGAGGCGCGCTACTTCCCCGGCTGCCTGCTGCAGACGTCGCCGCCGCGCCGCCATGCGCCCGGCGCAGCCGGCTCGCTCGCGCTGATCGACCTCGACCTGTCGCGCTACGACCGGATCGCCCAGCGCTTCTCGCGCGAGCAGCAGGAGGGCGTCGCCTTCCTGAAATCCGGCATCGCCACGCGCAACCCGCGCTTCAATGCGATGATCGACGAGATCGAGCGGGTGGCGATCAAGTCGCGCGCGCCGATCCTGCTGATGGGTCCCACCGGCGCCGGCAAGTCCTTCCTGGCGCGCCGCCTGTACGAATTGAAAAAGGCGCGCCGCCGGGCCGGCGGCCGCTTCGTCGAGATCAACTGTGCCACGCTGCACGGCGACGGCGCCGGCTCGACGCTGTTCGGCCACGTCAAGGGCGCCTTCACCGGCGCCATGTCCGAGCGCCCCGGCCTGCTGCGCACGGCGGACAAGGGCGTGCTGTTCCTCGACGAGATCGGGGAGCTCGGCCTGGACGAACAGGCGATGCTGCTCAAGGCGATCGAGGAAAAGCGCTTCCTGCCGGTGGGCGGCGACCACGAGGTGCACAGCGACTTCCAGCTGATCGCCGGCACCAACCGCGACCTGGCGCGCGAGGTGGCGCACGGGCGCTTCCGCGACGACCTGTTCGCCCGCATCAACCTGTGGACCTACGAGTTGCCCGGCCTGGTCGACCGCAGCGAGGACATCGAGCCGAACATCGATTACCTGCTGCGCGAATTCGGCGTCGAGGACGGCCAGCTGGTGCGCTTCAACAAGGAGGCGCGCGAGCGCTATATGCGTTTCGCCATGTCGCCGCAGGCGCGCTGGAGCGGCAACTTCCGCGACCTGTCGGCATCGGTGCAGCGCATGGCGACGCTGGCCGAGGCCGGGCGCATCACCGACGACATCGTGGCCGGCGAAACAGGACGCCTGCAGCGGCTGTGGGATCCGCGGCGCGACGCATCCGGCACGCGCGA